>JAHEDF010000010.1 GCA_024641365.1 Planctomycetota bacterium
ATATGGTACCAGCTGGCGGATTAATTACTGGTTTAGGCATCCGTGTTTCTTCAACAATAATTAAACGATAATAGCGAACGGTTCCATAACTAAAAATGAGACCAATAAGCACGCCCGTAATAATTAATCGTATGCCACCAAACCAACTGCGACGATCTAATAATGCAGCAAACCACCAGCGCACAAATCGCGCGAGTTGAGCTACAACGGATTTTAATCGGCGTCCCCATCTATTTCCGGCCATAGGTGGCATCGTGATAGAATCACTGGAGATACTAGTACGGATATTGTGTCACTACAATGATAATCGCCTGCCTATTTATCTTATCTACATTCCTGCCAGTTAAGGTTGCGAAACATATCCCAGGCCAGTGGAATTAACATGACGGCGAAAAAATTCCCGCTAGACTGCGCAACATGGAAGCTTTTCTTACTGCTTTATTCTCGTTTCCGACCGTCTGCTTTACGTCATTATTGGCGCTAGCACTCTTGTATTGGATCACCGTTATCGTCGGTGCTCTGGATATTGATTTCCTGAGTCCCGATACTGGCGCTGATGCTGCAATTGATGCCAGTCCAGATGTTGTTACTGATGTCGGAGGCGATGCGGGCATACATCACGATGCTGATGTTCACGCTACCGGATATACTCCAAACGGAATCGGTAATTTTATCTCGCTCGGTAAAGTGCCGATTACCATTATTTTTACATTTTTTGCCTTTGTTGGCTGGTTGCTGGGCATGTTTTCCGACATGTTATTACGCGGACCTATTGCGGGTATTACTGGCGATTTATTATATGGCTTTGGACTCTTCCCTGCACTCGTAATTCTATCTTTTATTATTACCGGATTTTTAGTACGTCCCTTTCGTGGTATGTTTTCGTTGGTCACAGAACACGCAGGCATTACACTCCAGGGCAAAATGGTGCGCATTACTTCACGTACTGTGAGTCCAACTTTTGGCACGGCCATTTGTGATAATGCAGGAGCAGGTATTTTAATGCGCGTAATTTGTCGAGATGGCGTCACCTTGAAACGCGACGAGATGGCAGTCGTGGTCGAATACGACGAAGCTAAGCAAACCTATTTAGTGGCTCCATTTAGCCACACATCTATGGATGCGGTTGATGCATCCGTAGCGACACCGGACGCACCCGCTACTCCCCCGCCCCCAGTTTCACTGGAAAGGCGCGAGGAACCACCACACTAGCGCGCACTTCACATCCGACTTCATTAACAACGGATAAGAAAATTAGGAGCACATTATCATGGCTGATGTTATTACCACCACGTCCGGCAGTATGTTAGCATACATCGCTGTCGCTAGCGTTGTCGCTGGCGGAATATTTTTGTTTGGCGCTGGCATGATGATAAAGGCATTTTATCGCAAAGTCGATCAGGGCTCTGCGATGATTATAAATAAATTAAAAGCGGAACCTTATGTGACCTTTACGGGCGGGTTAATTATTCCCGTTTTATACCGTGTCGAGATTATGGATATTTCGGTCAAAACTATTGAAGTTGACCGCCAAGGTTCTAACGGATTGATATGTGCAGATAATATTCGTGCTGATATTAAAGTCGCCTTTTTCGTTCGCGTTAATAAAACGGCTGAAGATGTATTAAAAGTTGCGGGTGCTGTCGGCGTCGCACGTGCCAGTGATCGCCGTACATTAGAAGAGTTATTCCAAGCAAAATTTTCTGAAGCGTTAAAAACCGTCGGTAAAAAAATGAATTTTATCGATCTCTATAATGAACGTGATCAGTTTAAAGAACAAATTATTCAAATTATCGGTCGCGACCTCAACGGCTATAGTCTTGAAGACGCTGCTATCGACTATCTTGAACAAACCCCGCTAAAACTGTTAGATCCTGATAATATTTTAGACAGTGAAGGCCGTAAGAAAATTATCGACCTAACCACCGTGCAACGTGTGAAAGCAAATGAAATTTTACGCGACGGCGAAAAAATTATTAAAAAGCAAGACGTAGAAGCACGTGAAGCCTTGTTAGCGCTTGAACGTCAACAAGCAGACGCTGAAGCAAAACAAGCGCGTGAAATTGCTACCACACGCGCGCGTGAACAAGCTGAGCAAGCACGTGTGCAATTTGAAGAACATCGCCGCGCTGAAGAAGCGCGTTTATCGGCAGAACAAGAAGTTGGTATTATTCGTGAAAATACCCAGCGCGAAATTGAAGTAGCTGCGAAAAACCGCGAAGGTGCAGTTGCTGTGGAAATTGAACGCATTGAAAAGAATCGCGCTTTGGAAGCTATCAACCGCGAACGCGCTGTTGAATTAACTGTTATCGAAAAAGAAAAAGTGTTAGCTGTCGAACGCAAAAATATAGCAGAAGTTATTCGTGAACGCGTGATGGTTGAAAAGAAAGTCGCTGAAGAAGAAGAACGTATTAAAGACGTACGTGCGCAAATGGAAGCCAACCGACATAAAGAAGTAGCTATCACCAAAGCCACACAAGAAGCCGAACAGGCAAAAATTAAAGAAGTAAAAATGGCAGAGGCCTCAGAACAGGCCGCCATTCATGCTGCCAAAGAAAAATTAGTCTTAGCTGACGCTGAACAAACAGCCGCCGAAAAAGAAGCCATCGCTGCTATTCGTCGCGCTGAAGGCAAACAGGCCACTGCTGCTGCAGATGGCTTAGCGCATGCAAAAGTGCAAGAGGCTGAAGCTGTCGCGATTGAAAAACAAGGCTTTGCTCGCGCGCGTGTTTTAGAAGCAGAAGCCGATGCGGCGAAAAAACGCGGCTTAGTCGACGTCGATATCAAACGTGCCTCGGCACAAGCTATCGAACAAGTTGGCGAAGCCGAAGCATCGGCGGTTGAAAATCGCATGTTAGCAGAAGCAAAAGGTTTAACTGAAAAAGCTGATGCTATGGCAAAACTCAATGGCGAAACGCGCAGCCACGAAGAATTCCGCATGCGTTTAGAAAAACAGGTCGAAATCGAAAAAGTTCGCATTCAAGGCGAAGTTGCGATGGCCGAACAGCGCGCCACTGTCTTGGCAGAATCATTTAAAAATGCCAAGTTTGAAATTGTTGGTGGCGATGGCGCATTCTTCGATCGCTTTGTCAACGCGGTTGGCGCAGGTAAAGCAATTGATGCAACCGTTGGCTCCAGTGAAGTACTCCAACATTTAGGTCGTGAATATTTACACACCGATGGACGTAGCTTACCAGATGACATTAAACAAGTCTTGGCAGGCTTTGGCTCGAATGACGTAAAAAATCTTTCTATTGCCGCCGTCCTACAAAAATTAATGTCGGGTAAAGATCCGGCTAAAGTTTCCGCTTTAATTAAACAAGCAGCAGCGTTGGGACTGATCGATAGCCCAACTGATAAATCATAATCACCACTCAGTCGTTGAGCTGGTAGCGGATACGATCTTGCGCATGCAGCATCGTATTCGCCAACGACTGGGAATAAATAATTACGCATGCAGCGATTTTTTCGTTCACTTTTATCCGACACATAGGCATGACTGACACTCCTCCACCCAATGCTCCAGGTTTAGATGCTGGCACGTACGAAGTCGTACGAAAACGCCTGGATGCATTAGCGGCGACGATGCTCACCGAAGTCAATGCGCTGAACGATCGGCGCTTGGAAATATTTGGCGCGGTCAATACCACCTTATTGGCAACTGAGCATGTGCGCACTGAGCATAATTGTGTCCCTCGTGATATTATTGCCGTTGGTGATCGATTGTTATTGGGCTACCAAGTTCACATTGGTTTAAAATCAAATACGCATGTAAAAGATGTATTTACTGAAGTGCAATTTCGTGGCGATGCGTTCCATGCAGTTGAGCCAACATTATTTACTGGTTCTAATTTTGAAAAGGATTTCGCAGAGTTATTTCAATATTACAAAGAAGCCCGACTCTTACAGTTACAAAAAAATGATACGCATGTTTTAGCGGCATTTCAAACTGGGCAGCGCTTAAGTGATGTGCGCGTTTTACGTTGGGCATTATCCCAAGATCGCTTATCGCTGACGTATGTCGATAATCGTGGTAATAGTGACTATGCTCTGCCACCTAGTCATGATTTTACTTGGGTTCGTACAACGCGTGATGACCACGTCCAAGGATCGCATCCACACGTTAATATCGCAGACACCGTCTTTGTCGAAAGTATCCATGGCGATGTCACCATAAAAATTGAAAATAATACAACCACCGGACAAGGCATATTAAATGATCCGGTTAAAGATCCGCATCAAGGCATGGATGATGCGGAAATTAGTTATGCTGATTTAGAAACAGTTATTCTCCTTAAAATTCGTCCCTACCGCGAAAATGACTTTCGTTATTATATCTACAATAAACTAACCCACGGTGCCATTCGCATTGATGCCATTGGGCAGAGTTGCCAACAATTACCCGAAGGACATGGGCTTATTTTCCCTGGTGGTTATTATTTAGCCAGCGGTGAGCATAAAATATTTCCGCATGATGTCACCGACATGGCATTTGTGCGTGCCATACGTGCGCCAAATGGTGAAGATTTGCTCTATATTTATTATGAGCGGGAAAAAGGCGATTATATTTTACTGCGCTATAATTTAATTGGCCGAACTGTTGATCAGCCACAAGTGTGCAATGGTTATAGTTTATTTGCCGATGGGCGCTTAGTGGTTTTTCGTGCTCAAGCGGAACCAACACGCTTACATGCCATGCAAGTATGGCAAACGCCTTTTCAAACCGATGACCACGCTGCCGCTGCACCAGTACGAGAATCACCATTAGGGCGCATTGGGAATCGTGATTTAGTGCGAGGTATTAGTGATTTTCGCAATTTACATCGGCTCCTCATTAATCAGACACCAACGCGCGAAGCTTATGCGGAATTACTTAAACAAGTAGTGCGCATCGGTGACAGCTATCATTGGTTATCAACTTCCGAGGCTGGCGAACTCGCACAGCAATTAGCGCAAATCAAAGATGGCGTTAATGCCGCCATTGGTGAATTTGAAAAAGTATTACAACTCACAGCACAAGCGGCCAATCATGTTGCAACCTTAGAAGCCGCAGCCAATGAATTATTACGCACCCAATCATTAGAAGCAAAAGATACGATTGATGATTATGTGACACCGATGGCCGGGTTGCGAAAGCAGCGTGGCACGGTTGAGAGTGCACGATCAATTCGCTACGTTAACAAAGATCGCCTTGATCAACTGGATGAAAAATTAATTAAAGCATCACAATCGCTCAGTGAAGGTGCGGTTGAGTTTTTAATGCGTGATGATGCGCTGAGCACCTATCAAAATGAAATTACGAGTATCGACCAGCAAATTCCTGACATAACGACGGTTAATGACGCAAAGCCCGTACGTGAACGCATTGATTTACTGAGTAGTAATCTAGATTTATTAGTCGAAACCGTTGGTGGATTAGATATTGCTGACGCCAATGCCCGCACCGCCATTTTAGAAAATATTTCTGCGGTATACGCTACGCTGAATCGTACCCGGGCATTGCTCACTGCTCGTCGTACTGAACTCGGTACCAAAGAAGGCAAAGCTGGTTTTGCTGCTGAATTAGCCTTATTGGCGCAAGCGGTTGGCAATGCAA
This sequence comes from Planctomycetota bacterium, assembly GCA_024641365.1. The sequence continues at coordinate 5,597 of JAHEDF010000010.1, forward strand.
TTAGCCTGAGCGATACGCCAGATAAATGTGATGAGTTTCTTGGCAAGCTGATGTTGCAATTAGAGGAATTGGAAAGTCGCTTTGCCGAGGTTGATGCCTTTGTTGAAGAATTATCGGCTAAGCGTGAAGAAATTTATGAGAATTTTTCCTCGCGCAAACAAGGCTTACTAGATGCGTCCCAACGCCGTGCAGATGGTTTAAATAATGCTGCTGAGCGCGTCATCGCTGGTATTATTCGACGTGCAAAAACCTTTACCGCCCTGGATGATTTAAACGCTTATTTTGCATCAGATCCGATGGTGCTCAAAGCGCGGTCATTAATTGAGGAACTGCGCTCATTAGGTGCCACCGTTAAAGCAGATGATGCTGAAGGGCGGATTAAAGCTGCGCGCGAAGATGGCCTGCGCTCATTACGTGATCGCAGTGAATTATATGATGGTGAAGCGGTTAAATTAGGGAATCATCGTTTTAGCGTAAATAGTCAGGCCATTGATTTAACCATGTTACCACGCACCGATGCCGATGGAAAGTTGGGCATGTGGTTCCACTTAACCGGCACTGATTATTTTTCACCCGTTGATGATCCAAACTTTAATGACACCCAAGCCTGTTGGGAACAAGAGGTCATTTCAGAATCAAAAACCGTGTATCGCGGCGAATATTTAGCCTCACAAGTTTTAAATGCCGCTGTAAAAAGGCAGCATGGGCTCACTTTTGCAAAATTAAAAGAAGCGGCGCTGGATGATAAAAAATTATTAGAAATTGTGCGTACCGTTGCCGGTGAATTTTATGATCACGGCTATGAACGTGGCATCCATGATCATGATGCCGTACGTATAATTACGGCTTTACTGCATTTACGAGATACGTGCGGTTTATTGCGCTATAGTCCAAGCGTACGCGCGTTTGCCGTGATTATGTGGAAGCTATTGGCCAAGGATAAACGTGCCGTGGCCTGGGAGCGACAATGTCGCGCCTTACATGACGTTGCGCGTGTCCATGGCGAATCGCAGGCAGCGCTCAGTTTAGCACAAGAAATTCAGGCAGTGCTTGTTGAATTAGCTAAAGCACACCACTTAGATGCCACCCATGCAGAAGCTGCAAGCCGTTATTTAGTAGCTGAATTAGGTGAAGAACCGCGCTCCCATTTTATTAAATCAGGTGAAGCCGCTGAAGTTGAAAATGCTGTTTGGGAACATCTCCGGGTAGTCGGTGTGAGCGATGCAATTCGCGATGATATCCAAGCGTTGCAAGCTGAGCCCGCAGCAGCTTTGCGCTTAGCACATGCGTGGGTTGATGGTTTTTATCAAGCTCATCCACAACATCCACGTGCTGTCGCTGACGAAGTGGCTGCGTGGATGGTCGTTGGAGAATCTTTAGCAAGCGAAGTCATGCACGCGCGTACGCATACCGAAATAACCGAATTACTTGGGCAGCATCCACGCATTGAACAACAAAAAATGCAGGTCGCGATTGATGATTTTGAATCGCGCCTTCACAGCTTTACCTCTATTGATGTACCGCGCTTCCGGCATTTCCAGGAACGTCGCCGTATTTTATTAGACCGTGAGCGATCAGTGCTGCGTGTTGATGAATTTAAACCACGCGTACTGACCAGTTTTGTTCGTAATCGCTTAATTAATGATGTTTATCTACCACTGATTGGCGATAATTTAGCAAAACAAATGGGCGCATTAGGAGCAGGGCGGCGTACCGACCTTATGGGCATGTTGTTGCTCATTTCTCCACCCGGATACGGAAAAACTACGTTAATTGAATATATTTCCAGCGTCTTAGGCTTAGCATTTATTAAAATTAATGGACCAGCATTAGGGCATATTGTGCACAGTACTGATCCAGGTGCCGCACCAAATGCGGCTGCGCGACAGGAACTAGAAAAATTAAATCTCGCCTTCGAAATGGGCAATAATGTTTTAATTATTTTAGATGATATTCAGCACACCCATCCTGAATTTTTACAGAAGTTTATTTCCTTATGTGATGGTAGCCGTCGCATCGAAGGTGTGTGGCGCGGTCGTGCGCGGACTTATGATTTACGCGGTAAGAAATTTGTCGTGGTTATGGCCGGTAATCCATATACCGAATCGGGCGAACAATTCCGCATTCCCGATATGCTAGCAAACCGCGCTGACACCTATAATCTTGGCGACATTCTTGGTGGTCATGGGGATGCATTTGCGCTGAGTTATATTGAAAATGCGCTCACCGCTAATCCGGTACTCGCCACATTAGCTGGGCGTCCACAACAAGATCTCTATCGCTTAATGAGAATTGCTGAAGGTGACGATTCCGTGCGTGGTGATTTAGAGCACCCCTATTCTGCGCTCGAAATTGGTGATATTATAGCAATACTGAAACATCTCAAACGGGTGCAAAACATACTTGGCCAGGTAAATGCCAATTATATTGCCAGTGCCGCAATGGCAGATGCCTATCGTGTAGAGCCGCCATTTAAATTACAAGGCTCGTATCGCAACATGGCAAAAATTGCAGCGAAAATTGTGCCGCTCATGACTGACAATGAACGTGAACAATTACTGCTTGATCATTATGCCGGAGAAAGCCAAACCTTAACCACGGGTGCTGAATCGAATTTATTAAAATTTAAATCTCTGCTGGGTAAACTAAGCATCGACGAAACGGAACGCTGGAAATCGATTTGTTCGATCTATACCCGTCGTCAAGAAATGTCTGGTGCAGATGACCCTGCTTCAAAAGCGGTTGTTCAATTAGCCAAACTTGGCGATCAATTGGGTGCGCTACATAATGCCATTCATGATGCCGCCAGTGCAACGCATGAACGCACGGTTGAAGAACGTCGTCACCAAGCGGAACGTTTAGAAATCTTAGTTGATAAGATCAGTACGTCATTGGCAGCGCTAAAACCAGAACCGGTTTCTAATACACCACCAAAAGTCGAAATCATCAATACCATTCCTAAATATTACGCGAATTTATATGCTCAACAAATTCAAGTGATTGAGAAAACCTTAATCCCAGCTGTTGAAGCCATGGGGCACGTCATTGGTCAGTCGCTAAATGCAAAAGAACACCTCGGTGGCATTGCAAATGATTTGCGAGCTATGATCAAAAAACAATCCAACTCCGACGTCATCGAAGGTAAAGATCCATAATAAGCATATTACACCATAGCCATATCGAAAAATAACTACTTCTCCTTCTTTGCTAATTCTGAATCAATAATTTTCTCGGCTTTTTCTTGATCAATTACAAAGTAATTAAATTTCACTTTTCCATCTTTACCAATGATGACCGTCCATGGAGTACCTGGGGCTTTATAGTCTTTCTTTATCTTCGATCTGCTGCCTTTTTCACCACTTTGTCCAAAAGGTATATCAAGTGAAAATTTCTCGGATAATTTTTTAGCTGACTCAATCGTATTGGTTTCATGACCTTCAAAAACAGTCTGCACAGCAACAAATGCCACATCTTTATTGTCTTTATATCTATCATGTAGGCTTTTTATTGTAGGGAAGCCCTTATGAAGACATGCTGGACACCAGGATTGAAAAAAATAAAGATAGACGACTTTTCCTTTATAATCAGCAAGACTTAGTTTTTCTTTTCCTTCGGGAAGATTGAACCAACTCTCAACACCCCACTCAGGCGCAGCTTGGTCAAGTATTCCTCCTTTTGACTTTTCTGCCGCAACAGTGGTAGAAAGAAATGCTGAACATAATAACATGAGCAATGGTAAAAATGCCTTATGCATGATGATTTCCTTGGATTTAGTTTTTGTGAAATAATAACTTCGCTAAATCTATACGTAATTTTTTCGCTGCAAGTATTTTACAATAATACACAAATTTCATCTGCGGTCTTTTTTATTAATTGCTGCTCTAAAAAATATATACAAAAACTAAAAGTAGATATGTGAAATGATGTTCGATTAGTAACTTTGCTTTCTTTTTGATATTATAAATAAATTATTTCACGTTATAATTTATTTACTTTGCAATTATTTCACATGTTTCTCTGGTTCGTCGCAGCAAAATAATGACAATAAAATTGATATTTAATCCTACTAAACCACAATCACGCGATTGTGCCTATTCCATGTACTATCAATCAACGAAGCGACACCATTACAACGTACCAAAATCAAACGTATGGTAGGACCAGATCCCCTAATAAGTTGGTTATTTATTCGCGAATAGTAACGCGAATGCCTGGGCGAATAAGTGTGAAAGCCCAGGAAATGTCGGTTTGCGTTAATCGCACACAGCCATGGCTACCATTTTTTTCTAACCACATCTCAGGCGATTCAGCGGTGAAACCATGTATACCAATGCCTTTGAAGTGATCGTTTGCTCCCGGTTCAAAACCAATCCAATAGCCACCAAGCACATTTCCAGGATCACTCGGTTTATAAATTTTTCCTGTATCGGGATCACGCCACTCAGGATTACGTACGCACATTTTAATGGTCGTACTTCCAATTGGAGTTGGCGAACTATCGCGCCCGAGCCCACAGCGAAATACCGCCAATAAATGTTGGCCTCGCCAAATCATCATGCGATATGCCGCACGTGATACGATAATTTCAATTGGTACTGTTGCTAAATCGAGAACCGTTAATTCCTGACCAACAGCGAGTGAACGTGGATCGTAACCAGTATTTAATTGCGCAAGCAATGACGGTGAACATTTATAACGCCGTGCAATAACGCTAGGATTTTCTCCTGCTGCAACCACGTGCGTAACAAGTCCAAATCGTTCACGCCTAGACACGGAATTCGTTTTAAATAATTGACGACAATAAGGTGCTACGCGATCAGCTAATGCTAGAGCGTCTTCATAAGGCAGCGTTGGTATGGTCGCGCTGACGGTTTCCAGCAAAGGAATTAATTGCTGACTATCAGCATCTGCCGCACCAAAAGCATCATCAAGCGATGCTGCTGATAGAGGCAGCAAGGCGAGCAACGATAATATGGCTGTGATAAATGCCTGTCTCATGAACGACGACGTAATTCGTTGCCTTCTTTGCGTGTTTGAAAAGCTTGTTCTTGATGGCTGTATCGCTCTTCTCCAGGGCCCCACGGATCACCGTGATTATGATAGCCATTAACCTCCCAAAATCCGCGCTTGTCATGGGTCATTAATTCAAACCCATTTACCCATTTAGCCCCTTTCCATGCCCATAATTTTGGCACCACGACGCGTGCTGGTCCACCGTGTTCGACATCTAATGGCTCGCCATCTACATGAATAACGACTAATGCATCCTCGTCGGTGACATCGGCTAATGACGTGTTGGTGGTGTAACCACCGTAGCCATGTTGCATGACATGTGTGCACGCTGCTGTTGGTTGTGCGAGCGCTAAAATATCGCGCACGCGGTAACCACCATAAATAAAATCATATTTTGACCACGTTGTAACGCAGTGCATATCGGCTTGCAGGCGCACATACGGTAATGCTAATAAATCTGACCAGGTTAAGTGAATCTCTTTTTCACAGGCACCCCAAATGCGCATGCGCCACTCGTCGGTCGTGACATGCGGCGTTGGCCCATACGTCAGCACCGGCCATTTTTTTGTTTCTGTTTGTCCTTCAGGTAGACGTAAGCGACCATCGGGATGCGTTTGAATGCGTTCTATATCGTTCACAAAGAGTGTACCTCAGTATCTGGTAAACAAATTAAGAATGGCTCAGCCCACTGTTTACTATCTTGTAATGACCATGTTACCGATGCTGCTTCATTGGGATCATTAATTTTTGTTAATCGCAAACCATGCTCAGCACCCGACACTAAACGTGCAGGACCATCGCCACTTTCTTCTATTGGCGTAAAAACCGCAGGCGCCGGACCTTCATGCCAACCCGTTACCGCACACCAATGCCATCCATCATCTAATTGTAATTTCACCGCATTAATGGCATGCCCAGGACCAGTGGCATTAAATGTCGCCATGACTGGCTCTTCTAAATTATCATTCGGCTCAATATCAATATACATGCAGTATTAATTCCAAAAAAAGAGATCAGTAATCACGTCGGCGATGCTGATGGTTTATCAGTCGAGGACACTGCCGCGATGCTTGGCGGTAACGCTTGTAACGGATTACCAAGCAAGCTGAAGCCATGGAGCTTCCAGGGCTCCACGCTGCGTTGAGCACGACCTAAATGATTTTTAAAACGTTTGTGTTGCCAGAAATATTGTCCAGGAAATGCTGCAATCATCGTTGCAAGCAAATCCATTGATGCCTGGACTAATGCTGATTCATCACCAGCACTACTCGGTAATGGCCGACCCATAAAGACAATAAATTCACCCGCCCGAACACGAACACACAGCCCGGGTATAATAGGCGTATTCGTACGTTTGGCAAAAAAGCCCGGACCAGCATGACAATACGTTTCGACACCCATAAATACTGCACGTGCGCCTTCTTCTGGTGGCGGACCTTGATCTGCCATTAATCCAACACAAGCGCCACTACGCAGTGCACGCATTACTTTTACCGCAGAGGTACGATCTCCATGCTGAGTCATAAGCATGTCCAATTGTACAAATTTTCGCTGTGCGTTTGCCGCCGCATCAACGACCGGATTATGTTGCGCTTTTGCATAGGCCATAAAATGCGGCACTAAACGCGCGACACCATGTGCTCCTAATTCCCAATTACCTAAATGTGGCGTTAAAAAAACACAACCCGGATAACGGGATAACGTTTGCTGAAACCACAATGGATTAGCCGCGCGCACATGTTTTTCTCCACCATCGACGCCACCAAAAGTCCATAATTCAATAAAAGACGCGCCCATGCTGGCATAGGATCGCCGCACTAAGTCGCGCCGATGGCTACCACGGACCCCTAAGGCTTCCCCCATTACGGCACTGGCCACACGGCGACGCACGCCGAGGTAAAAAGTTAACACACCCAAGCTGCCGCCAACACGACTTGCGGTATCTATGGCCAACCACGACAACGCACGTAACAGTGGAACAATCACCAACTGGCTGAGCATGGTGAGGAACTCTACGAAGCTTGCCAGAAATGGACAGGCGCGGCCAGTGAAGGAGCGGATTTGCTGCCGGACCGAGCATTTGGACGTTTTGCATCATCCGAACAAAACGCTTTTATAGTTAGCCAACATACCCATTCGGCAGGTTTTGTATGTCGCAACGAGCCTAGCCTTGTCACCATGCGACTTATCGCTAGGTTTCCGGCCCGAAAATGGCCGTATTTTCGGCGAGGAGTTACTCATGGCTATTACTAAAGTCTGGATTGAAGAAGGCTGCATTGTTTGCAATGCCTGCGAGACCACCTGTCCTGAAGTCTTCAATGTGACGGAAGATTCCTGCACCATTCGCGCTGAAGTGCGCGTTGATGGTCAAGACACCACCAACCTAACTGAGCAATCACCTTTATCTGGTAACCTGGGTGAAGAATTAGCAGATCAAATCGAAGAAGCTGCTGAAGGCTGTCCGGTCGAAGTTATTAAATTCGAATAAGGTATTGTTGCTCAGTTGCGTACTGAGCCATTTAAACTGAGACATTACTTCTTAGCACACATAACAAAAGGATCAGGACATTAATCCTGATCTTTTTGTCTTTCTAATTTTATGTATTTGAACCATTAAGAACATTGTCGACCATCAAGCACTCGCCTTGTTAATGTGACGACGAATACTTAAAATATTATAGTCAAATTATTATTATAGGCTTGGATCTGGAATCATGCGCCATATTTCACAAGTCGGTTTACGTATATTTCCACGCATACATATCGCAACAAGACCACTTCCGCACCATGAGGCTAAAATAAATTTTGGCGGATCCTGCTGATCACCCGGGGGATTAATGGTCGCCCACGTTACCCCGGCGTCTTCACTTATCATCATACGTGCTTTGAATTCACCATCAGACCAATTTCCATATATATCGGCAAAAGAAACGAGCAGTTGTTTATCATGGACAACTAACGACGGAGCAATTTGTGTGAGAGGATCTTCATACGTAAGTCCTTCAGTAATAACATGAGACGGTTCCCATTTTTTCAAATCCGTAGTCGATGTAATTTTCAATGTCAGTTTTTCATGAGAGACGCTCCCATACAGCAATATCAGTCGATCATTCACCACTTTAAACGATACAATATCAAGTCGATCATTGAGTTGCGGCGCAGCATGCCACTCGTCATTTTCAAAAACCATTAAACTACCAGAATTCATGGCTGATTTGCGACCAAAAAATAGTAATTTATCATTAAACGCAATTAATTGTGTTGGTATATCGTCGTGCGCAGAAAAATCATTAAATGCAATATCTGGCTTACTCCATTTTATGCCATCTCGTGACATAACGTATTCATAAACACTTTTTTCCTTATTATTTTTATTTTGATACATTCCTGCAAGGGCATGAAATTTACCATCATTGGTTTGCACAACGTGCGTTTGATGAACATAATTAAATTGCGGATAATTACCCAATTCAATGATGTGTGGCTCATCCTTATTGACTGCTACATTAGCTATATTCCATGAAATTCGGTCAGAACTTACTTGTGACTGAATAAGTCTGTCACCATGCGCGATAACTTTGCCAAGAGGTGAAATATTATTTACCGGCTGCAATGCAGCCGTAGCATCTGCATGTGCAATCACAGCACTGCCAATTATAGCGCCTGCACCTCTTTGTTTATTAAACAAATGAATTAAAACATTATTGCCTATTTCAGACATACCGACTGGCATGCTGCCATCCGGTAAATTCTCTTGTTTTTTCCATATGCCAGTTTTGAACGACAAAACATCTTTTTGCGGTACCACTATCGGCTTTGGTTCTGGCTTTTCTGCTTGCACTACTAGTGGTTGTGGTCGTGGAGTCGCATCACCTTCATCCGCTGGCATTTGCAGGGCAGCAATGCCTACGATAAGAGCTGCGACTGCACATGTCGCAGTACTAACAAGGGAAATTTTTGTCATGATACTGATTCCTTCTGTAAATGGAATGGTCGGAAGAGTGCCGTGATCTTGTGCTAATTTCGCCAATATATCAGCTGCTTCAGCAGTCGAGCCAGATGAATTTGCTGTCATGGCTGCAGTTAAAACACCCACGCTCAACACGCGCCCTTTGCTGGCTAAACGTTCCCGCAAATATTCTAAAGCACGATGAATACGAACCCGCGCATTAACGGGGGAACATCCTAATATTTCTGCAACGGCAAGATGATCTAAGCCAGCAAAATAATGGAGTACTAATGGCTGCCGTATTCGCTCATCAAGCAGGGTTAATTCACGTCGAATTTCTTCTAATATGTCCTCTGATTCATCGCTCTTCATGTCGCTGTGTGAATGCTGCATAGTTTCCTCAGCTGCACGTAGTTCGCGACGACGAACATTGTTTCTATCTCGCAAAATAATCAAACTGACACGACTCGCAATTTTCAGAATCCATGCGCGGGCAGTTGCTTCAGGAAAATCTTCTGATCCACGAAATGTAGCAGCTCGCTGACGCACTATCAAAAATGTTTCTTGACACGCATCATCGGCCAAATGCTGTTCGCCAACAATTTTTCTACAGACACGATAAATATCCGACCCATGTGTTTTTATAAGATACGCCCAGGCTGATTGCGCATTATCTTGCGCCAATCGCTGGAGTGCGTGTGCCGTATTAGCAAACTGTGATGTGCTCATATAGAACCTTAGATGCAGCTGAGTAGACGCATGTTACAAGGAATTTTACGAGCCCTCGTCATTCTCCTAATCTGTTTGTCATAAATGGTTTAGGTAGTTAACGTGGGGTTTGTTAGTACAAAGCAGATGCCCAAGGGCATTATACATCAACATCACTATTGGCCCACATTGAATGCCTCGAAATAAATAATGAGGAACAAACGCTACATTATGATTTATTACTCGTATAACTTCAAGTTACTACCTTATGCACCAATTTCACTCTCTCAGTAAGTTAGAAATTCATTTAGATAGAATTTTATTCCAATAATTAGCTAATTAAAACAACGACAAATCCATTGTTTTAGGATTAAAAGATAAGAAATATTAATTTAAATATGCATAGAATTACTTTAGTTATAATTAAAATTCTTATAAGCAACGACTAGAAAAGGCTAATAAAGTGCTGTCGAGAGCACGTTCCTAACATTAACGAAACATATGCTTTAAAAAAATACAACGATTAACCGTAATACGAAAATGCTGCTACTACTGCAGTGACGGCAGCAACCCAAGCGACCCATAACCACCATGGAATTGGGCGTGCTGGTGGTGCCATCGTTGAACTAATTGATGACTGACGCGCCGCACTAATTTGCGCTGAACGTTTTCGCGCCTCACTTAAAATTTGCTCTGATAATTTATTGTCATGAGCTGGAATTTGGCTGGCTCCGCCAATTTCTGCGCGGCGTGCGGCAAGATTGTCGAGCAAAACGCGCGATTCACGGCGTTCGGCTTCATCTTTTGCCTCACGGTCGACGACCGAATAGATGTCTTCAGGAGCTGCCATAGGAAGTAGTACGGGGTGTTATCGGTCTCGTTGCCCCTGACAATATCCACTTGAACTTAATTTTGCCTATTTTGTCGCATTTGGCTGCGGCGAAACTGGCACCGGCTGTGCTGGCTGGGGTGCGGTCGGCGAAACTGGTACTGGGTTGACTGGTAGCGACGTGTTTGGTGATGGTTTAACTGGTTGTGGATTTGGCGTTATCGTGGTTGGTACTGCTGGTGAAACCTGAGCACTATTTGGTGGGTTAGACTCAGTTGGTGCAGGCGCGGTTTTAGTGCCAGACGCTGGTACACCCGGATCGCTTACTGATGTCTTTGGTGTGTTGGTTGGTGGTGGTGTAATCACCGTCGTGGTTTTTGGGTTGGCAATGACCGCAATTGGTTCGCCCGTTAACCACGCTTGCGCCACGCGCAGCAAATCTTTGCGACCGATAGCAGCAATGCGTTGCGGGCGATTAACATCTAACCCTAAATCTTGGCCTAATAAAAGCATAGTCGCGTGCATAGTCGCGACGTCTTGTAAATCTTCCTGCATTAACGCCCACCGCACTGCCGTTGCTGAACGCGCTGCAATTAATTCTGATTCCGGAAATGCACCTCGGTCTGCTTCCGGTAACCATAATTGTGCAATGAAGCGCGCGACTTCATCGCGCACGGCTTGCTGTACAGCATCAATTTGTCCCGGATCGCACGAACCCCACACCATCCACAAACCGCGTTTATCAAATGACATGGATCGAGTAAATAATTGCGTGCCTGGAATGATGCCCGCAATGCGCTGCAAACGCGCCTCTAATAAAGCACTTAAGACCTGCATCGATACATCATCGCGTTCACGTTCCGCTAAGGTTGGGCCACGCCACACTAAAGCTAAAGCTGATTGTGAATGATCATGCGTTGTCACCGTTAAAGACGATTGTCGTTCACCCCACGCTATGCCTTCTGGATTGACTGTTTGTGCTGTACTAAGATTTGGACAGGTATTCAGAAGAGCGCTGGCTTTTTCAAGCACCATCATGCGATCAAAATTTCCATACACAGTAATGACTGCATTCGCACCAACTGTTAAGCGTTTATAATGCGCTAATAAAACACTGCGATCTAAATGTGCATAGCCTGTCTTTAAGCATTTTGGATCGAGTGCGCCATAATGGTCACCTAAAACAATACTGCGCACATCACTTAAAAAGCGCGGTTGCCATGTCTCCAACATATTATCACTGGTCGCGCGTTGGCGAATCATCTCAACATCTTCAACTAATAATGCCGCATTAGTAAACCAATCTGTTAATAATTCTAAAGCGGTACCCACATCTTTGGGGAAACAAGTTAAGGACACACTTAAACGATGTTGTGTGCCACCTGTGGTCAAGCGCATGCCTAAGCGATTAATTAAATCGTCTGTTTCTACACTAGTGCGCTGTGTTGTTGCACGACACATAATTTGCGACAGTAATGCTGTGGCACCGTGTTGAAATTTATCCTCAACGGATGCACCTCCACCTAAAACCAGTCCCACTGTTACTAATGGCTGTTCTAATGTTGGACGCATTAATAAACGAACACCATGCGCTAATTCTGTTACCTCAGGCATGACAACCGAACTTGGATTTGGTGCTTTTACCGTTTCGCTCGACACTGGTGGCGCTTGTTGGTCTACAGGACGTACCACCACAGTACAGCGGCCACGATCCCCTTCACGACTTAGAATATAACGGCGCAAAACGCGCAATACTTCGGCACTGTCCACATCTTGAATTTGTTCAATAAAACGACGACCATACCCAGGATCACCTGCGGTTAATTCCCAATTTACTAATTGATTTGTCAAACCACGCACCGTGCTTTGTTGATCTAATAATAATTGAACGGCTCGTGCTTTGGCGGCAGCTACCATGTTATCCTCTAAAGTATCTTGAGCCAGCGCTTCTAAACCTTTATAAATAACTTGCTCCGCTTCTGCGCGGCGCTCATTCGATGTAGTAAAAGACAGTCGTATATAACCAGGTGCAGTTAACGGTGTTATATTGTGCACCTGAATATCATCGCCTAAACCTTTTGGTCGTAGTAAACGCGTCACCACGCCTCGATCACCCGCAAGCATGGCTACTAATACCGCTAATCCTGGCTGCACTGCATTATCAATTGATTCCGTTCGCCAAGTAATGGTTACACGCGGCTGTCGCACTGCGGCACTATTCACGACTTGATAACGTGGTGCGAGCGGTGGTGGTTCGCTAAAAGGTGCGATTGCTGCAAAGCCACCTACCGGATAACTAGCAAATGCTTGCTCAACTAAACGGCGCGCTTCTAAAGAATTAATATTTCCACATACCATCACCACTGTATTTGCTGTGCGATAGCGTTGTTGATGATAGGCCTGAATTTGTTCCAACGAAATGGTATTACGTAAAGCAGGAATACCGGTGAGCGGTAAACGTGCCGGATGTTGTCGATACATTAATGCCATCATCGCATCATTTCCTACGTCCGCAGGTAGCAGCGACATCGCATTGCGCTCGCGATCTAAATCTTCGGTCGTAAATACGGGCCCCGTTAAGCGCGTCGCCATAATTTGTAAGGCTGTTCCGACATCTTCTGTTGTCGTGGTCAACGCATAGGTACTGTATCCAGGCGTTAATTCTGTTGCGGTTTGGTCACCAAGCTTGGCAATAATTTCTCGAATTTGCGTCGCGGTCTGCGCTTCAGTACCACTACTTAAAATTAATCGCTGTGTAAGCGCGCTTAAACCACTGCCAATATATTCACGTTCGAAATTTGGCCCTGCACGAACTACCACACGAATTTCTACAGCGCGCGACGTATGTTTTTCCGATGTGACAATGGTGAGGCCAGACGGTAATACGATGCGGTCGACACTCTCACCATAGAGCGTCGTCATGCACATCAGCACAATTATGAGTGCGACATAGCGCATAGTATCCTCACTATAAACGACAGCGTACGCACAGGCAACCAAATGCGCGGTTTTTTCACCGCAGTTGCCATCTCACTACGCTACTCGTTAGACGAATTACAAGTAATGTGCTTTCGCCTGTGGCTGTCTCAAAGCGGAATAAATGCTATCACTATTGTATGGGTTTACATGGCCCCGCTTAGTCGCAGTACATCTAAACCAATGACATATAACATTAACCCCGCGACCATGATGAGCCCAATCCACATAGCGATATTTCGCGCCCATGGTGCCAGCGGTTTGCCCGTCGCTGTTTCAATCCATAAAAACATTAATTGACCACCGTCAGTAATCGGAATAGGTAATAAATTAATTAAGAATAAATTCAGACCAATGAGCGCCATTAATTCCAGATATTTAATAAAACCAAAGCGCTCAACACTGCCTTTGAGCATGCTGAAAATACCAATTGGACCCGTTAGTGATTTATTGGGGTCTAATCCACCTTGTTCTGGTGATTTAAAAAATTTCGGGATAATTTGCAGCGTTTTGACAATCATGGTATACGCTGCTGAATTGGCGATTGAAAATGCTTCGGTCCAATTTTCTAACTCGTAAATTTTCATCGCAATGGGTTCATGGAAAATCATTAAACCAGGATCGCGTGGCGTAACGGTATGCGAAACCGGATCACTAGCACCGCGCACTACTTCTAAACCGAACGATGCATCGGCTAAAGGAGTGAGACCAATAATCCAATCACCCACATTTAATTCTTTTAATAATGTTGACCAACCAGCATCACTGATCGAATTTGGCGATACGGTGACACTGCTCCCATCACGTGTCGCTAACGTTAATACACCATTAGTCGTAGATGTTACTTTATGACCAACTAAAGATTGCAATAAATTAATCTGCTCACCGCCAAATAATTTACCTAATAAACCAACTTTTATTTCGCGACTGATGGCTATCGCATCATCTTTATTCAATGAAATGATGACGCGTTTCCCACCAGATACCGTTGCTATTTCAAAACTACCCAACAATGATTTACCATTTTTAGGTTTACCGATTTCAATAATAGCATCACCTGGGTGAATTCCCGCTTCTGTTAATGGCGATGGCTTTCCATCAAATGTTTTTGGTAATACAGGTAAATAACCTTGTTTTGCAGTAACTCCTGCACCTAAGAGCGTTTCACCGTGCACATCGCGACCGTGAACCGTTAAATCCACTTCAGCTCCATCACGCCACACGCGAACCGCAATAGGACTATTTTGCTTAAGCGGGGCTCTAATTTTTGACATAAATCCAGTTATTCCAGCAACCTCTTCACCATTAACGGACATAACCACATCACCAATTTGTAGTCCCGCAGGATCAGCTCCAGCAACCAATCCATTAATTAAAACTGGATACCCAATAATAAATCCGGGATCTAAATCATTACCCGCATACTGTGTTGATAATGTCCGTGAAGCAGCGCCAGGATTTAATGTTTCACTTAACGTCAATTCAACTTTTGTGCCAAAGTGAGGATAAAGAATGTCTACTAATTGTTGACCATTCGTTTCTGGTGGAATGGGCTGACCATTTATCGCTGTTATAAATTCACCCATACGTGGCGCATCCGCAGGTGTATCCCCGGACGCAGATCGAGCACCTACAATAATGGTACCTGCAATTGGTTTAACACTAATCGTCAGGCGACCATTATTTAAATCGGGA
Source organism: Planctomycetota bacterium (assembly GCA_024641365.1). The sequence continues at coordinate 20,767 of JAHEDF010000010.1, forward strand.
TCGGGGACAACGCCTGGACCTTCAGCGGGCAAGCGTAACGTTTGTTTGGTGCCGTTTGCATCAAAGCGTTCGACTTCCATGAACATTGGCTCACGACCACCGCTAATAACCGCCATTTGTACGCCATCAAAATCACGGATTTTATTACCATTAATTGATAAAATACGATCGCCTTTGCGCAGTCCCAATCGAGCCGCCGCACTTGGTATCGTATGTCCTTTAACATCGCGTACTTCAGCAGCCATTTGCCCAACGACTGGTTCAATGGTTGGCTTACCGTACCATGCTATACCAAGTAAAATAATATAACTACTAATTAAATTAAATAACACACCACCTAATAAAATTAACGTTTGCCATTTCCAAGATTTAGACAGGTAACTTCGCGGATTTTGTTGTGCTTCGTCACTAACCTCGCTCGGCAAATCTTCTTGCCCCAACATTTTGACGTAGCCACCTAATGGTAATAATGATAACGCGTATTCTGTTTCGCCATATTGTTTACGAAAAATAACTGGACCAAACCCAATGGAGAAACGATCGACGCGCACACCAGCCCACTTAGCAAATAAGAAATGGCCAAGCTCATGAATAAATATGACGAAGCCAAAACCGAGGGCGGCTAACGTCCAAAACCAAATGGTTCCCAAAAGTTCCATGCAGATTCTCCTCAGTCCTCTTGCGAAGGGCGGCACAGCCTTGTGCACGGAGGCGTTCAGTCCAGGGCTAAGCAGGGAAAACCAAGCAAGGCTGCATGAGAACGAATGCCACTCTAGGGGCTCGACCTTTCATCGCTGGGGCAAGCTGTAGCATCCCCCGCCCCAAACAGTCTCAACAGGCGCAAAAAAAGGGATTTTCATGCTTAGTACAGCCGGCATTACCATGAATTTTGGACAAAAAGTCCTATTTGAGAACGTCAGCCTGAAGTTTGCTCCAGGGAATTGTTATGGGCTTATTGGCGCTAACGGCACCGGAAAATCAACGTTTTTGAAAGTGCTCACTGGAGAACTGGAGCCCGCCACCGGGCAAGTCGCCATCGAACATGGCAAGCGCCTGGGCTGGTTAAAGCAGGACATCACCGGGCACGAAGAAACCCGCGTGTTAGACGTGGCACTTAAGGGTCATCCCGAATTATGGTCACTTCAGGAAGAGATGAACCGTCTGACCGAGAAAAGTGATTTCTCTGACGCTGATGGCGA
>JAHEDF010000011.1 GCA_024641365.1 Planctomycetota bacterium
ATTGCGGGCGGTGATGGTTTTGGCAGTGGTGTTGCCGATGGCCTTGATCCAACAACGGGACGTTTGATGAGTGCGCCTGCTTATGGTTACGGAGTTGGGGATGGCATGTATCATCCCGTTTAATCACTGATGACCATTGATGGTGTATTTATTCCTGATGGCACATCAGGTGATACGCAAATAACCTCGCTGGGTGATCGCTTTCGCTTTCCAAAAACAAAAGGACAGAGCTACGATTTAATTCGCCGTGGCGGAACCTACGATATTGGTCGTTTTGGTGGTCGACCAGAACAACCAGGTGTTCCACCCATTTTAAATGGAATAGATTACCAGACACCAGGACATTCCGTGATTGGCATGCACGCCAATGCGGGTTTTACCATTGATCTCCAGGCCGTGGCATATCGTCACCCAGAAATGTTTGTAAATGAGTTCCGTGCTATAATAGGTAATGTCGGAAAAAAGGGTGGTTCAGGGAAAGCAGATTTTTGGCTGTTTGTTGATGGACAATTGGTGCATCACGAGCAAGCCATGCATGCGAAGAAGCCTGCCAAAAAATTGAGCATACCGTTAGGTAAAGCCAATCGTTATCTGACTTTAGTATCAACAGATTATAACCAAGACATGGGCATTGACTGGCTGACCTTAGCTGACCCACGTTTATATTTAGGCGCAGCACATAAATAATTTTTATTAGCCCTAGAGTAGCATCGTCTACTTTTGGCAATTAGAGCTGCTTACTGACATAAGCGCTTCAGATACCCCATTCTTTAAAATGCCGATGAGAAGAAACGCGGTATGCTATATTTTCCATGCAATTGTTGTTTTCTAGCGACATACATAGCATCAGTGGCATGGATCAGTCTATCGAAAATCGTATTCATGAACTTGGCTTGGGGTTATTTGCCTCCGTAAATAAGCATCGACCAATCCCCATGAGCCGTGCCTGGTTAGACGATCAAGGCATGGCATGGACGATGAAGGATGAGCAATTAAAAATTCAGTTATTTCGTTTTGTTGACGCATTGCCTGGACTGAAATCCGCAAGCGACATTGCACATCATCTCTGTGAATATTTAACCCCTGTTGCTGATCGCTTACCGGCTGGTCGCTTGTTGCCACATATCACTAAAAATGCGCTGACCACACAAGTTGCCGCCGCCGCCGCTCGCTTTGGCGTGAAGCAACTTGCTCATCGTTTTATTGCTGGCAGCGATGTGCAATCAACCATTGCAGCAGTGACCAAATTTCGCCGACAACGTTTAACTTTTACGGTTGATTTATTAGGCGAAGCGATTCTGTCATCGCACGAAGCTGATTGTTATGCACAGGCTTATCATGATATCATGACCGGGCTCCATGCCGCTGCTCACACATGGCCAACAGACGACCTTATTGACCGTGATCATCGTGGTGCCATTCCTAAAATTAACATTTCAATAAAATTATCAGCGCTGGTTAATCGTTTTGATCCTGCTGACGTTCGCGGGACAAAAATAAATGTACGGAAACGGCTTGATCCATTGTTATACCTCGCTAAAAAATTAGGTATATTTATTAATATAGATATGGAGCAAAACTCCTATCGACCATTAACCATCGATATATTAACGGATATTATCCAATCACCTGATTTTCGCTCGTGGCCGGATATTGGTATTGCCATTCAAGCCTATTTAAAAGCGAGTGGTGATGATTTAAAACGATTACATGCATTAGCAGAAAAACGCGGCGCGCCGATATGGATTCGTTTGGTTAAAGGCGCTTATCATGACTATGAACGGGTTATTGCTCATCAACAAGGATGGCCAGTGCCAGTGTTCACTGATAAAGCCGCAACTGATGCTAATTACGAATTATTAACGACGTATTTATTAGATCGTTATGAGGTGTTACGACCTGCGTTTGCCAGTCATAACGTGCGCTCGATTGCCACCATTTTAGCGCAAGCAGAACAGCGGCACTTACCAAAAGGTGCGATAGAGTTTCAAATGCTGTATGGCATGGCTGATTCCTTAAAAACCGCGTTAGTCGATCGTGGTCAACGTGTTCGTGTGTATGCACCCTATGGTGCATTATTACCAGGCATGGCGTATTTAGTGCGACGCCTGCTAGAAAATACCTCAAATCAATCATTTGTTCGCGTTGGATTTATTGAACATCGCGATCAGGGAGAATTACTCATGAAACCGCAACCACGTCCTGTTGCTGAAAAAGTAGAACAACAGCAGGCATTTAAAAATGAACCGCTTTTAGATTTTAGTAGTGCAGCCAATCGCGACCACAGCGAATTAGCACTTAAGAAAATTCGTGATCAATTTCCCATTTCAGTTCCTCTCATTATTAATGGTAAAGAGCTTACTACGGAGAACACCTTACCATCACGTTGTCCATCCTATGAAGACCTCATTATCGCGCAGAGTGCGCTAGCCGATAAAGCGATGGCTGAGTTTGCAATTGCTGCCGCAAAAGCTGTCTTTCCAGCATGGCGCAATCGCCCAGTCGAGGACCGTGCATGCTTATTAGATAAATTAGCGGATGAGTTACTACGGCAACGTTTTGAATTATCTGCATTAATTGTTTACGAGTCGGGAAAAAGTTTTCCAGAAGCGGATGCTGATGTTGCCGAAGCCATTGATTTTTGCCGGTTTTATGCTCATGACATGCGACGCTTAGATCAACCACGTAAACGTGATTTATTGGGCGAACATAATCGCATGATTTATGAGGCCCGTGGCGTCACCGTTGTTATTTCGCCATGGAATTTCCCGCTCGCAATATTAACCGGTATGGCGGTCGCTGGTTTAGTCTGTGGAAATACGGTTATCATGAAACCGGCTGAACAAACACCGGCGATCGCGTCTGCCTTAATGAATGCTATGGTTACGGTTGGATTTCCTGCTGGTGTTGTTCAGTTAGTGCCAGGTATTGGTGAAGAAATTGGACCGGTATTTATTAATTCACCAGATGTATCAGTCCTAGCCTTTACCGGATCGTTGGCAGTTGGTCAGTTGATTAATCGCCAAGCAGCCGCTGCTGGCGGAGATGAAATTAAACGCGTTATTTGCGAAATGGGCGGTAAGAATGCCATTATAATTGACGATGATGCTGACTTAGACGAGGCGGTTACTGGTGTCGTGGCGAGTGCTTTTGGTTATCAAGGACAAAAATGTTCGGCGTGCTCACGTGCTATCGTGTTGTCGTCTATTTACGATCAGTTTGTTAAACGATTAATTGAAACCACTGAAAGTTTAGCGATAGGTCCTGCAGAAAATCCATCATCACATGTTGGTCCAGTTATTGATCGTGAAGCGCGTGATCGCATTCGAAAGCGTATCGCATTAGCACAAGGTGAAGGCACTTTAGCATATGCAGGAACAGTTCCATCTGAACTAGACAACCAGGGAAATTATGTGGCACCGCATATTTTTACCGAGGTGCAACCGCAGTCGAGTTTAGCACAGGAGGAAATATTTGGTCCTGTATTAGCAGTTATTCGCGTTGAAAACATGAACGAAGCATTACGTGTTGCAAATGATACCAAATTCGCCTTAAGTGGGGGCTGTTATTCACGTAGTCCACTTATGCTTGAGCGTGTTGCCAAAGAATTCCGCGTCGGCAATTTATATTTAAATAGAAAAATAACTGGTGCTCTTGTAGATGTACAGCCATTTGGCGGATTTAAATTATCTGGTATTGGTTCGAAAGCAGGTGGACCAGATTATTTATTACAATTCATGATACCACGTTGTATTACAGAAAATACTTTGCGTCATGGATTTACGCCGGATTTGCCGTAAAGAAAAACTTACGACTATATAAAACTATATGGGTTGTTCCTGACTTTGAATTTACAGAATATTTGTAAAAGGGGTGATCGTTTTGCATGGCGGGATTGATGTTGTTATGGCCGCCAAACTGACGCCGTGCCTAAATTCAGACAGCCATAGCAGTAATTTCATATTAGTATTATGGGGATAAAAACCGGAGATGGCTGATTTATTGCTTTTTATGTGATATGAGTTTGCCCGCTAAATCACCTAAACGACGTTTTAAGAAGCTATAAATAGCTAAAAGTGGCAAAATAGTGGTATTATTTGCGATCGTGTCTGTGCGATACAGTCAATGGTAAACCCTCATGGGAAGGCCTAAGTAATTTCTTGCATAGTAAATGGACGCATGCAATAAATTTGCCTATAGGCCAACAGCATAAAACGGGGCGAATTGCCCAGGCAATTATTGTCCGGGCCATGGAATAAGAAGGGTTTAACAAATATTGGTTTATACTGGAAGGGCGGTTTGTTGATATATGGGTGATCTTCCGCCGAATTATAATAAAAGCCCTGGATTCTTTGAATTGGCCTTAGAAAACGCATCGGTAATGATGTGGACCACTAATCAAAAAAAAGAATGTGTCTATTTTAGTAATGCCTGGCTTAAATTTCGCGGGCGGACACTTGCGCAAGAGGCGGGTTATGGATGGGCGGAAGGCGTACATCCAGAAGACTATGATCGGTGTCTCGAAACCTTTGTGACAGCATTTGATCGTCGTGAACCGTTTAGTATGACTTATCGGTTAATGCGAGCGGATGGAGTATATCGTTGGATTCGTGATGACGGGCAGCCCTTTTTAGATAAAGACCAGAATTTTCAGGGTTACATTGGATCGTGTTATGATGTCACGAGCGAAAAGGAAATGCATACTGCCCTTAAAATTAAAGAACGCGATCATCGTGATTTATTAAAAAATATACATGCAGGTGTTGTGGTCCATGCTGCAAATAGCAAAATATTATTCGCCAATGAGCAAGCATCAAAAATACTTGGCGTCTCAAAGGAATTACTGCTTGGTACACCAACCAATCATCCGCAGTGGATCTTTTATCATGAAGATGATTCGATTATGGCAGTGGAGGATTATCCAGCGTCGATTGTTTTAGCAGAGAAAAAGGTATTGCGAGACTACATTGTTGGTATTTATCGTCCTCTATTAAATGACCGGGTATGGGTGTTGGTTAATGGTTACCCTGAATTTGATGACCAAGGGGAATTAATTCAGGTAGTCATGACATTTGTTGACATTACCGCACTAAAAACCGCACAGCTTAAATTACAGGAAAGCCAGCAAAGAATAAATTTGGCTCAAAAATCGGCAGGACTTGGTATTTGGGATTGGAATATAAAGAACAATACATTTGCTTGGGATGAGCAAATGATGTGCTTGTATGGTATAGATAAAATGCGTCATCCAATAAGCCTGGAATTGTGGGAGCGCATGATACATGAAGAGGATCGTCCACGCATTCTTAAAGAATTAAATGATGCGTTAGCACACAAAAATGAACTTAAAATGTCGTTTCGCATTATTATATTAGGAGGATTTGAGCGGCATATAGATGGGCATGGTATGATTATTCGCGATGACGAGGGGAAACCAATACGCATGCTTGGGGTAAACTTTGATACTACCGAGCGTAATCAACTTGAAGAACAAATACGACATATGGGGAAAATGGATGCTATTGGCCAATTAGCAGGTGGCATTGCTCATGATTTTAATAATCAACTGACGGTTATTTTAGCGACAGCAGAAATATTGTTAGGCCGTTTTGAAGAAGAAGAACAAAAAAAATACATACGGAATATATCAAATGCCGCGCGGCGAAGCAGTACCCTTACCACCAATTTGTTAGCTTTTTCTCGTAAGGGGCAATATCAAAATATCGGTTTAGATATGCATAGTTTAGTCAAGGACTTGCTCTCTCTGCTTGAGCCATCAATCGATAAACGCATCGAATTACGCATTGATTTACAGGCAAAAAATTCGGTAGTAAAAGGAGACCCATCATTATTGCAAAATGCATTGCTCAATATTGCCATCAATGCCCGAGACGCCATGCCGAACGGTGGCATGTTATCCATTATTACTGAAAACGTTGCTTACAACGATTCAATCATTCCAGTTTCAGATATGTCAATGCCAGAGGGGCGTTGTTTCTGTGTCACAATAAAAGATTCAGGAACTGGAATTCCGAATCATATTTTACCCCACATTTTTGAGCCATTTTATACGACAAAGGAACCTGGTGCAGGAACGGGGATGGGACTTGCATCGGTATATGGTACGATCAAACAACATAATGGTGTTATTGCTGTTACAACCAAGCCGGGGTCAGGAACCATTTTTACAATTTATTTACCCTTGGCTGAAGAAGTTAATGAGTACAGAGACATTACGCCAGCACAGCCTCTGCCAATTACCAACAAAAAGTTACATATTTTATTTGTCGATGATGAAATATTGTTGCGAGATTTAGCAAAAGAATTTCTTACCAGTGAAGGTCATAGTGTCGAATTCTGTGAAGACGGAGCTCAAGCAGTAGAACTCTACATGCGTAAGTGGCAGGAAATTGATCTGGTTATTCTTGATATGATGATGCCAATTATGGATGGGAAAGAAGCTTTGTTAATGATGAAAAAAATAAATCCTAAAATAACGGTTATTCTTTCGTCAGGTTATAGTATCGCTGAAAAATCAGGCACAGTGCAGACCGACCTAGGTGTTGATTTCTTGCAAAAGCCATACACGAAGCGAGAACTTATTAATGTTATTAACCGTGTATCGATGTGTTCATAAAAGTAACAAGTATTTTAAAGCTATATCGCTGCTTGCATAACGCTCGACATCAAAATATTTGGTCTGGTTTTAGCGGTGACTCGCATATTTCCCCACAGGCTTGCACGTTTTGCCAAGGAAATCCATGTTAGTAAATTTTATTGAAAAAGTATTCAATTGTTGCAATAAGTAGGATTTTCTCGCTTTTAACTCTTAAACAGTTTTACCATTGGGTGAATTTACCGCATAGGAAGCCAAGTCCAGGGTATAATACTATGAGCGAACTACAAAAATTAGGAAAGGGTTTATGAGACTTATTATCATACTGATTTTTTGTTTGGGCCTGCACACGGCGATGCCTGCTGCTGATGCAAAACCAAATATCGTGGTGGTCATCGCCGATGATTTACGCACCAAAGAATTAGGCTGTTATGGCGGTACGAATGTGAAGACACCGCATATAGATCAATTAGCTACGGAAGGCATGCGCTTTTCCAGTGCATATGCGTCAGAAGCCATGTGTGCGACTATGCGTGCCGCACTCTACACTGGAATATTTCCTGTGAAAAATGGTTGTTACCACAATCATGGCACTACGAAAGCATCCATACAAAGTGTTGTGCAACGACTGGGAAAATTGGGCTATCGCGTAGGTCTTGCTGGTAAACGACATTTTAAACCAACATCGGTGTATCCATTTGAAAATGTACCTGGCTTTGAACCAAAGTGTACAAAAATCACATCTGATTATGATGTTGCTGGTATCACAGCATTTATGAAACAGAATGAACCATTTTGTTTATTTGTTTGTTCGACGAATCCGCATCGGCCATGGACATTAGGTGATGCCAGCCAATTTGATCAAAAGGCATTAAAGCTGCCGGCGCATTATGTCGATATTCCAGAAACACGCGCGGCATTTGCTGATTATTTAGCTGAGATTACCGTCTTGGATCAAGAAATTCACGATGTTGATCAAGCACTAAGTGCAGTTGGCAAACGCGACAATACCATATTTATTTTTGCTGGTGAACAAGGCGCACAATTTCCTGGCGCGAAATGGACGTTGTGGGATGAAGGTGTGCATACCGGGTTTATTGTCCGTTGGCCTGGCGTGGTTAAAGCTGGCAGCGTCAGCGATGCATTAATTCAGTACGAAGACGTGTTGCCGACCTTTATTGATAGTGCCGGTGGTGCAGCGGTGCCAGAATTAGACGGCACATCATTTAAGGCGGTTTTGCTCGGCCAAACCACGACGCACCGCACCTATGTTTATGGTGTACATAATAATGTGCCGGAAGGTCGTCCGTATCCTATTCGCAGTATTTTTGACGGACGGTATCGTTTATTATGGAATTTAAAATATACTGACCAGTATCACGAAAAACATTTAATGGATGGGAATAAACCACCCAATAAGGAAAATTATTGGCACGCATGGGTCGAAGCTGCAAAAAATGATATGACTGCTAAAAAATATATTGATCGTTACATGATCCGTCCAGAATTTGAACTCTACGACACGTCCACCGATAGAGCGGAATCAAACAACCTGGCTGGAAATCCAGAGTACGACGCCGTGCAAAAGAAACTATTTGTTGAACTCCAAAAGTGGATGCAGCAACAAAACGACCCAGGCGCTGAACTTGACGTAGCTAAATAAGATAAAAATAATGAGACTGAATAAATACGTATTCTCATCATTGTTGTTATTGTGAAATTTGACTACGCATCAGTGACAGAAGAACACGCATACGAGCCCACGATTTTTCCCATGCGGAAAATTGTTTTACTCGACCTGGATCAGTTAGATTATCGAGATGCCACATGAGATTAACAAAATCGGTTATGTGACGTCGTGCTTGTATTTCGTCACATACAGGCGCCTGGGTCTCTGCCAATAAATAAGTGGGAGCGGTAATAAATGAGATGGCGGGTATACCGTTATCGAATAAAGCTTCGCCCTCACCAAAATGACGTAAAGCGCTGGGTGAGACGACATAGGCGTCAGATAAATTCGACCAAATGTTTTGTAGCGATTGGTACAAAGGTGTGGTTGTGGCATACAGCACGGTTGGCGCTTCCGCAGAAGATGTCTTGTTTTGACGAGCGCCTAGATGTTCCATGACACAACCGCAAACAGCATGCGCCTGATTTTTTCCACCTGCCCAATAGTGACGATGACGCGCTAACCAGCCATGTGCAGCTTGTCCGTGTGAGGTGACAGCGGGAAACCGGAAATGGCCGCTCAGTAATAAAAAAATAAAACGTCGCTTATGTGCACGTTGAGCGGCTTGCTCGGCTAAATGTAGTAACGCAACAAAGCCATTTTCTTCAACTTGATTAGTGCCATCGCTGTGTGTGATAAATAAAATAGTTTCATCATTTATTTCACCAGGTGACTCCACCCAAATACTCTCACTAACAGCCTCTTCCCAAGATGCCTGGATAACAAGTTGTGCTGATACATTTTGTTTGCAGGCCTGGATAACAGCATGCGCTGATTCATCTGCTACCCACAACGCTGGTATATCACAATAATCCTGGGTGAACGGTACATATTGGTCGGCGGCATCTGTTGCCGATAAACCTTCCCAAACAAAAATAACCGCTTTAACTCCAGCGTGTTTGGCGGCTGATAAATCACGCGCGAAAATTTCGGCGCTCACAACCGGATGTTGGACTGCAGGTAGTGATGTATCATCCCATGCGGTAAAAAAATATTTTCCAGGAAACGCAATATGCGGTACACGAACGACAGCAATGGCATTACGTGCAGCAGCCCACTTTTTTTTAAGTCCTGTAACGGAAACTAATGGTCCGACAATACCATCAGTATTGGTAGTGCCGCTATATGGATACACAGATGAAATCGAAATAGCTGTGCCGTTAATGTATAAACTCACAGCGTTTGGCTGATCAATAAACCAACGACGAAATGGTCGTAATTCACGCTGCACATGATAACCAATTTTTTCAAAACGTTCAGTGACATAGCCAACCAATGAGCGATGCGCAGGTGCCCCCGTTAAACGTGAACCGCAGCGAGCAAGATAAGCGAGGTCAGCCGTAATATGATCGACCAAAGTCATATGGCTGTCCTATTTACTCCATACTCTATTATTCAAGCTGTTAACCTTGTCTATAAAGATAGAACTGAAAACAGTAAATGCCGTTGGTACTCATTTCGCAATGTGGCGAATTTATTAAGTGACCTCACCTAGGACGATACAGAACCACGTGCCGCACGTGTGTTTGCGCTGGTCTTCATGAGAGGTCTTTGTGAGGGACAACCATAATAAAGGACCTTCGATGACCCAGATCCTAGACAACATGTCGACTGATAGATCGTAATAACCTCTGTTACTATAGGGGTTAACGAATGTATAACTATATGATAGTACAAATTATCTATTCCTTAGGATGGATTGCACAGTGCCGCAAACGAGCAGTGGACGTGCGCGCTCGCTGCGCATTATCGCCCGCCATCTCTCCCTCTTTCGTTGCTAATGATGGTTGGCTGGCCGCATGATTGCTGTGTTCACTGCCTCCACTTTTGTAAAGGAAATCGTATGCGTCATTTTTTCGTAGTAGCGCTGTGTATGACAACAGCTTCGCTTAGTGCTGCGGATGGGGTCAGTCCTCAGGATAGTATTGCCTCAATTACTGTACCTGATGGTTTTAATGTCCAATTAGTTGCGGCAGAGCCGACCATTAAACAACCCGTTGCATTTACTATTGATGCGCGTGGTCGCTTGTGGGTGTTGGAAAATGTGAGTTATCCCAATTGTCCAGGAAAACCAGAAAATCGCATTGTGATATTAGAAGATGTCGATGGTGATGGAGAAAACTGGACGCAAAAAATATTTTATGACACCTTACCTTTTGCGACGGGAATCCAAGTTGGATTTGGCGGTGTTTATGTTGGTGCACCGCCAAATTTATTATTTTTTCCTGATGCGAATGGTGACGATGTGCCAGATGGTGACGCCCAGGTGTTGTTAGACGGCTGGGGTCGCGAAGATACCCACGAAACATTGAATAATTTTACCTGGGGCCCAGACGGGTGGTTATACGGTACACATGGCGTATTTACGCATTCAAAAGTGGGTGCTCCTGGAACTGCAGAAAAGGATCGGGTGAAAATAAATGCCGGTGTGTGGCGTTACCATCCAACCAGCAAACAATTTGAATTATTTTGTGAGGGCGCCAGTAATCAGTGGGGTATTGATTGGAATGATCAGGGCGATGCTTTTTTTACCGCCTGCGTGATTCCACATTTATACCACGCTATTCAAGGTGCGCGTTACCAACGTCAGTCCGGACAACATTTTAATAAGTCGACTTTTGAAGACATTAAAACCATCACGAAATTCAAGTATGAACGCGCAGCCTATTGTGGTGCGACCATTTATTTAGGCGGACTTTTTCCAGACGAATATCGTAATACCTTATTTTTTAACGATATTCACCTAAGCCGCGTACGAAACGAAGCGCTAACGCGCAATGGTTCTGGGTATATGAATAATAAACGCCCAGATTTTATGGTCTGTAGCGATTCGTGGTTTCGTACACTCAGCATTCAATATGGACCCGACGGCAGTGTGTTTATCAATGATTGGTTTGACAAAGTACATTGTCATCAGCAACGCGCAGAAACAGATCGCAGTAATGGTCGCTTATATAAAGTCGGGTATAAGGAGCGCAAAAATACGGTCGTCGATTTAATGAAATTGGACAATAATGCCTTAGTGCAGCATCAACTCAATAATAATGAATGGTATGTGCGCACGGCGCGCCGCATTTTACAAGAACGTGGTCCGGATCCCACTGTGCATGCGGCGTTGCTCGACATTTTGAAAAATAATTCGGATGACACGCGGCAGTTACGTGCGCTATGGGCCTTACATGTGACCAAAGGATTAACGGAAGAAGCGGCTCTTGAACAATTTCATAATAAAAGCGAACACGTCCGCGCGTGGGCTATTCAATTACTATGCGAATCACAAGCACCCTCGGCTGCGGTGCTTGCTGAATTTGAACACCTGGCGGAAACTGAAGAATCGGCCAAAGTACGCCTTTTTTTAGCAGCGGCATTACAACGCATGCCAGTGGCTGCACGTTGGCCCATTGTAAATAAATTAGTGTTACATGAACAAGATGACACCGATCATAATATTCCTCTGATGGTGTGGTATGGTATTGAACCGGCGATAGCGAGTGACCGTAAGGCAGCGCTGACCTTAATGCGCACCACGAAACTACGTAAATTACGTGATTTTATTCCGCGTCGTTTAGGTGGAGGCGATGAATAATGTGGTATCGGATATTATCTCTTTGCTGTCTTAATGCCTGTTTATTGCTGCCACTTGTCGCAGAAGAAAAACCGGGCGTTGATCCAATCGCAGCAGAATTATTAGCAGAAGTCGTCAGTGTTGATGCAGATTTACAACGGAGTTTATTGGCTGGTGTGATCCAAGGTATGTCAGGTATGCGCAGCGGTGTTGCTCCAGCTGTTTGGAGCACGTTAGCAACCAAATTGCAAGCGAGCGAATTAGCATCCGTGCGAATTTATGCCTGGCACTTGGCTGGTCTCTATGGAGATAAACAAGCAGCAGCAGCGCTGCGAACGGTGCTTAAGGACAACACGTTAGATCTAAAAGAACGACGACGTGCTTTAAAAGCGCTCCTTCATATTCATCCAGAAAACTTACACGTCGATTTGCTGCAATTATTATCGGACGATGCTATGCGATCGTTAGCATTAAGGGCGGTGCATGAATATGACCATGAAGCTATCGCTCTGACATTAATAAATGGTTACTCATCATGGTCAGTTGCTGAACAACGAGATGCGTTACATGCCTTAAGTTGTCGTGTAAGTACCGCACATGCGTTGTTAGCTGCCGTAGAAACCGATAAAATTCCCTTAGTACATTTAACCGCATCTGTCATTCGCCAATTATCAATTTTAAGTGATGCGCGAGTTAATGACTTTATTGCTAAACGGACCACGGGCGTAGCGCCAGATTCATTAGCCGAAGTAGAACGCTTAAAATCTGTTTTAACGACAGCGGTTATTGCGACGGGCGACGCAAAAAGAGGAAAAGTTTTATTTGAAAGTACCTGTGCCCAATGCCATATGTTATTTGGCGGCACAGGTAATTTGGGTCCTGATTTAACCGGACTTAATCGCCCCGATTTAGATTGGATACTCAAAAATGTGTTAGACCCCTCTGCTATAATGGGTGGTGGACAAGAATTAGTAGTGGCTCGGATGAAGGATAATCGCGTTATTGCGGGCATGCAGCGCGAAGACACCAATGGCTATTATTCCTTACAAAATGAAAGCGGATTATTTGTGTTGCTAAAAAATGAAATTGCCTCGTATGAACCGACCAAGGGATCTACCATGCCGAATGGTTTATTCCGCAGCTGGAATACCCAACAACTAGCAGATTTTCTTAGTTATTTTCAAAGAAGTGCTCAACTGGCTGATGAATAATAAATAACCTTTCGTTACCGATACAAAACGTGCAAAGGATGTCGTGATGATTTCGCTCGAAACACCTTCCTTCCATGAACCGAAAACAACAAGCGGAACATTCGTCCTTGATGTCGATGTCCCACGCGCTGGCGTTTCAGTCGTCCATGATCAACATTTTTGTATAAATCGCCCCCAGGGTTCTGGGGATTATTTATTTTTACATTTTTTAACACCTATCCAAATTCGTTCCGTACACGGTTTAAGTGAAGCGCCTGCAGGTTCGTGTTTGTTATACGCACCGGGCTTTCATCAGTGGTACCGTGGTGTTAATGCGGGTTTCACTCATCATTGGTGCCATTTTGGCGGAGATTCTGCAAACGCGTTAGTGCAGCGTTTTAACATACCAGTGAACACGATTTTATTATTAGGTGGTATGGATTTCGTTCCGGCATTAATTAGTGATATGCGGCGAGAACGGGTTAGTACCGAAGCGTTTTCTGGTCCAGCACGTGCTTTACTGGTTGCTGAATTATTAATTAATTTATCACGTCGCTGCCAACAACCCAATAGTGTGTTGTTGTCTCCGCAACAAGCGGAAACCCATGAAAAATTTCATGCCTTGCGTAAACGTATGCAAGATTCATTAACGCGTCATTGGAGTGTTGCTGAAATGGCGGCGTTGGTCCATCTTAGCGAATCACGTTTCGCTGCTTTATACACGACTATTTTTGCTATCAGTCCGACCGAAGATCTAATTCGTGCGCGCATAGAAAAAGCACGGTGGTTGCTGACCACGACCAATCTCGCGATAAAGCAGGTGGCAGCGCAAAGTGGTTTTGCCAATCTGCATTATTTTAGTCGTTTGTTTCATCGCCGCGTTGGTTGTGCACCGCGTGATTATCAGCGTCGGCATCTATTAGTGGCGAAATAGGCAATAAATACAGCATATAGGCAGCACCATGTAGCTTGTCTTTACACAGTAGGGACGCTTTCCATACTGCCCTTCCATGCGCCAGCTCATAGTATTACTTGTCGTGCTCGTTATGCTGCCGGGCTGTTTGGATTCTACGCGAACGCCAACACTCAAAGAAACCATTAATCCTGAAAATGTCGATCAAGAGCGCATTAATGCGGCGGAAGCAGAAATGGTCGCCATTGAAAAAGAATTACAGCAATATGCCGGTTTAGGTCCAGCTGAGCGCTATGCGGCAGAAGCAAAAATGGAACCACGTTTAGAACGTGCGGTAAAAAAGGCAGCGGGCACACGTATTGAAAATAAAGCAATTTATTTTTTGGCGAATTGGCGTTACACCTATCAAAATGGTGATGGGGTTGAGCCATTATTAAATCAAATGTTTGCGCTGCCATCGCCAGCATTAAAATCAAATGCCGAACGCATGTTGGTTATGTTGCGCTTACGACAAGGTCGCGTTCCAGAAGCACGGAACATGGCAGAGCAATTGGTCAATCGTATTCCTGAATTTTCACCGTTATTAGATTTTGTTGTCTTTCATGAAACGGTCGGTTCAGCAGCACCGCATATTATCAGTAATAATTTAACTGGTGGACCCGACGAACCAGTGGCTAAACGGAGCGAGCCATGGTTGTTTTATTTATTTATTGATGCACTGGATGAAAACGCGCTCTATTTAATTGATCGTTATTTAGATGCGTTATCCATTTTACCGGCTAATGAACGTCGCTTAGTGTGCGTGACCTTTGAAGCAAATTTATTAAGTGCGACGGCGCGTGTGCGTTCTCTGTCCCGTGCGAGTGATATTGATTTATTATGGGCAAATCCCAATAAAGGCGGCAATGTAGAGCAATGGCGCAAGGAATGGAAATTACCCCCACAAAATCCACACATTGCCTTATTAGGTCCGGGACCCAATCGCACCATTATGTCGGTGGAGGTTACTCCAGAGACACTCAAAGAATTATTGTCAGCCACTGTACCAAAAAAATAATAACCGCAGTAAAGCGGTATGATAAATAAGTATCATTTGACAGTAGTTGAGAACGTTACTTGTAATAATACTGGCTAAAGCTATGACGCGCGAAACGCACGGAGGCGATCATGAGCAATCCCATTATTATTATTCACGGATGGAGTGATACGAGCGACAGTTTTGTTGCACTCAAAGTCGCACTAGAAAAAGCAACGGGGAGGCCAACGGAAGAATTGTTTTTAGCAGATTGGATTTCACTCGATGATTCCGTATCAATTTCTGACGTTGCGGAAGCGATGGACCGAGCGTGGACGGAAAAAGGTTTACCGCGTAAACGCCGCTCAGTCGATGTGGTGGTCCACTCAACGGGCGCTTTAGTAGTAAGAGAATGGATGCGTCGTCAAAAATTTACGCGTCGTACGAATCCTATTTATCGTTTAGGGATGTTGGCCCCAGCGAATTTTGGTTCGCCATTAGCGCATAAGGGGCGCAGTATGGTTGGGCGTATCGCAAAAGGGTGGAATAATTGGTTTGAAACCGGCACGCTCGTGCTCAAAGGGTTAGAAATGGCAAGTCCCTATAGTTGGGAATTAGCCGAATCAGATTTACTTACTAAAGGACAGTCACTATGGGGAAAAGGTGGTGTATTATCGACTGTGCTCGTTGGCGACACGGGATACACGGGATTACGGTCTTTGATAAATGCCGATGGCAGCGATGGCACCGTTTACGTCTGTACCGCACGATTACCGTGTAATAAAGTGACTTTGGATTACCGAAAACCTACTCAACCAAAATGGAGCCAGCAATCATCAAAAGCAAATGTAGCTTTTGGCATTATGTCTGGGTTAACGCATGCCAGTGTCTGTACTGATAGCACAGCAATAGCGTGGCTAGTGAAATCGCTCTCAGTTACTGATCAAACGTTTGCTGCGCACAGCAGCGCTTTAGAAAAAACCTGGGCACAAGCGAAGGGGATTTTTCAAAATACGGTATTTCGCGTGCGTGATGATCATGGCCGTGACGTCGATGATTATTTAATCGAATTTACACTCGACACAGACAAAAATGGGAAATCATTTTCGTCTTTTCAGAAAAAAGTTTTAAATAGCACTCATTTATATAGTGATAATGCTGCCTATCGTTCATTGTTGATTGATTGCGATAAATTTAACGAGTGGAAACAGGATGCCGAACAAGAAGTACATGTCAGTTTAACAGCTTCGCCTATTTTTACTCTGAAGCCTGACGGAACGGCTAATCGCCGCATAGGTTATCGGACATTAACGGAAGGGGATATTGGTGATATTCGCATTCCGCTGTCAGAAATTCCTTTAGTAATGAGTCCGCATAGGACTTTGCTAATAGATATTATTATTCGCCGCGAACAGGGCCCAGATGTTTTTACCATTTCCTAAAATATCAAAGAGGTAATGAATAGCGCTGTAATTCGACGGCAATAGCGGCACGTTCATGTTCAATCGACATCAACGCTGATTTTATTATCGACGTCACGCGGTGCGCCGGTAATTCACAGGCATCAATAAATTCACACACCATTTGTTGCTCGGCTTCATGCGTAGTGCCATCAATTAATGACATGACAATCATATCATGCAGTACCCGCTCCGAACGAATCAGGGTATCGGGTATAGAGAGCTGCTCGCTAAAGGAGCGAATGACGGCATCAGATAAGGTCAGCGCCGAGCCAGTGACGGCGTTACGTCGGCGTGAGAGAAACAGCACCTCTATCGGCTTCATCTCACCATCTGCACGTGCAATAAGCACGAGATTGAGCAAATGATCAGAAAGCTGTTGCGACAT
Organism: Planctomycetota bacterium; assembly: GCA_024641365.1. Next base: position 16,877 of record JAHEDF010000011.1, read on the forward strand.
GCTCAGCACCGTATGCATGTTCCTGATCTGGCAATCTGAGTACGTATCTGTGATTAAGTCTCTGCGCAGAAGGCGGCTATGTCGGCGCTTTCGATTGCGTTATGCGCCTTTATGGTGCCGCTCATGCGCACACTCCTGTTTCTCGTGATGGTTTTATGTTGTTGCGGTCAGGCATCAGCTGCAACGGTAGCGATGTTAAATGGTGAAATGGTCAAAGGCGAAAAAATTACCTTTACCGATAAAGGCGCCGTTCAAATCGCGAGCAAAACCGTGGCCTTGGCTGATTGCGATTGGATTGAATTAGGTGATGGCCTAGACGTGCAACCATCAACCCAAGTAGCCAAAAAATTATTAGGGGTCTGGCTGGTCGACGGCAGTTGGATGCCAGTTAGTCATATTGGCGTTGGCGAAAAAGATCATGTCATCGCAGTCGAGGGTATTTTAGGAAAAATGGAATTACCTTTAACCGTTATTCGTGGTTGGGGAATTGGTACCGAATTAATTGGCACCGAGAGTAAAGAAGATCAAGTACAGCTCGAAAGCGGATTATTAACGGGTCGCATTGACGGCATTATTGGTGGAAAATTAATATTAAAAAGTCCACTTGATCCGACCAAGCCCTTAGAAATTGAATTAGATTCAATTCGTGGTTTGCGTTTAGCGGTTCCAATGAAAAACCCCAAAGGTGTTCACTTTACAATAAATGTAGACGACGTGCATCCGCCCCTGCGCATCATGTCCAATGCGAAAGGTCTTTTTTTACACGCCGCACCGAAAATTATGATCGCTGCAGAATCCCTACCTATGCGCATGCGCATAGCTGGTGGTCGTCGCGTTTACTTAAATGAATTAGAGCCAGATATTCGCGAAGAAACCGGTGCATTTGGCGTCGTGTGGCCGTATCAACGCGGGAAAAATTTAGATGGATCACCGCTGCGTTTAGGTGGCATTCGCTATGAAAATGGCATTGCGGTTCACAGCAAAGCACGCCTCGGTTGGAAATTAGATGGTGCTTATGAACGCATGCGCACTTTTATTGGCATCGCCGATTTAGTTGCCGATCAAGGTGACTGCGCCGCGTCGATATTAGTGGATGATAAAGTCGTGTGGAGCAAGGACAGTATTCGCGGCGGCGAAAAACCGCAGGAAGTGAATCTCGATCTAACCAATGCAAAACGTTTAGAACTGCGCGTCGAATATGGTGCACGCTATGATATAGCTGATCATTTGGTGTTGGCCGATGCGTTTTTAATTACGGTTAAGTAACAGCAAAGATCTTCTCATAACCCGACAGCTAAAGTTAGTAACAGCCTGAGATTGTTTGCGCGAATAATGAACGAATTAGAGATTGTTATGAGCGGGTAGAATAATTTCATAATAACCACGAGAAAATGTTCGAAATGCCTGCACCTTTCCATCATTCTCATCATTGGGCAATGTAAAACTATAACGATGAGAGGGTAGAAAGAAAGAAAATTGGTGATTATAGAGCTGATGACTTACGATATTTTTCTGAAACGAGCAATTACGTGAGCTATAATTTTCATATAAGTAAGTCACTTTTATATCTGCAAGGATACTCAGTTCATAGACAAGAGTATGATTTTGTAATTTAAACGGAAAATAATCAATAGGCATAACAACTACGCATTCACCAATTTTTCTTTGAGAAGTGTTTCCAAAAGAATAAGCTGGTTCATAAATATAATACTTATTTGCTCCATTATTGATATTCACAACATAAATAAATGTAAAATATAATGATAGAAAAACGAAAGCCAAAATGGATAAATAAAAAGCAAACGAATTAAACCGTCTCATAGAGAGCCGCTCCTATAGTCTGTGTAATTTCTGCAAACTTTATTGATCGTCATTTAAAACAGACCACCGCACTAATTTGACGGATTGGTTGAGCCAGGCATTACGGCTCGGGATTTCATCTATGATAACTTGCCCAGCCCCTGGTTCTGCTTGGATGACTTGTTGGGCATTGAGATAAACCATGACATGTGTGCCATTTTTAGTTACGGCTAAATCTCCTGGCTGAACTGCCACATGCGATGACTTATTAACCGTAAATATATCATCGAACACAACCATGCGCTCTTTATAGCTCAGGGACATTTCGTAGGCCGATGCATCATGCCACCAATAATCAATGGCTTTAAACAAGGCACCGCCATTAAGCCGATAAAGTGCATACAGCAATAAAGCATTGATCATTGATTTGCGCGGTAATCCAGAGCAATCGACACCCAAGCCACTTTCGCCGCCCCAGACATACGGGCTTTGATGAAATGAATGCAATTGTTCGACATAGAGCGTCGACAGTAATTTTTTATCTATCGTTGAGTGGTTAATCATGATGCCGGTTAATAAAACAAGCAAACACGACGCGGTTATTATAAACCACTTCATTTTGTAAAAAATTATAATAACCAATGCTATCAAGCAGACGATTAGTAAAATCGTCGCTAAGCATAAATAGGTGTTGTGTAGCGGTTGTAAAATGACAAAGCAGAGCGTTGCGGATAAGAAGGTAGCGATAGCTGCCAGTATGTACAATTTCATAGTTAATTAGCCTCACGCGTAAAAAGGTCTCGTTAAATTTTCCAATTAATAAAAATACCGGCCATCGAGTTGAATGGTCCACGTTTCAACGGAATCCAAACCTTTGTTTATCGATACATAGGCCAATTGATTGTTGATCACTTCCCATTCAACAACCTGTCCACTTATGCAATTGCAACGCAGCATAACGCCGAATTGTATTTTAGTCCAAATGCTACACGACTGGTCATTCGTTATTGGTGCTAAGGCACCAAGATACCATAAAGTAGATGGAATAAACATGGTGATGGCAAATAAGACAATTAATAAGGACGATGGTTTGGGTTTTTCTGTCATGGGATCACCTATAATTAAATGGAGTTATTGTTTCGAGGCCTCGTCATCACTTTTTTCAGTGTAGCGCTGCATTTTTTCATCTAATTGATAAATAAAATCGGCAACGAGTAAGGGGTAGCCAAAATATTGGGAATCTAACTCCATTCCAAAATGGAGGCTCTGCGGATAACTTGGACCACAGACATGACCAGTATAAATAATACAGGTATTGTCCTCAGTTTTAACAACCAAGTTACCGCCCCACCAGGAGGCATGGCTGTTTTGGCTAATGACAGTCAGCATTCCATCTTCACAATTTATTAACGAATAAGAGCAGCAATATTTTTTAGCGAGCTGATCGGATGACATAGTCAACAAATCGTGCGCTAATTCTTTGCCGCGTTTGATATCACCAGATCCCATAGGTGATAACAGGACGATTCCTGCAAATAATACAGAAACTAAGAGCAGGGTGACCATGACTATAGTTGTTATTCGCAGTATCATAATTTATCTCTTAACCCATATTTAATTGGAGAGGAAATCTCTTATCCAGGCCGCATATACAGGGCCAAAGGATTCAAATGCAGAACCAATTAAAAAGAACACGCCAAACAAACAAGAAAAAAAGGAATATTTTAAATGGTATTGTGAACAAAATATAGACATTATGTAATAGTGACATGTGCAAAATAAAATGAACAATATTGTTTGAAGTGAGTCAATATGATGATCGCCACCAAAGTAATAATCAAAAAAAATCGAGGTAAAAAAGAACAGATATATTGGTAATAACAGTGTGATAATTGCAACAAAGCTGGCCTTTGTATTCTTAATGGTCAATGACTTAATGACAGCAAATAAGGATAAGAGGAAGGACATCGGTAAGCTAATAAGTGCAAATAATTCACTTAGCTGAGTTCCGGGCATGCATAAAACAGCAGCGCATAATATTGGTGATAACAATAATATAAAGCGTTCAGTAAATTGTGTAATGTAGGCAGGCATCATAAAAATGGATACACGTAGTGGATAAAGGATCGACGTTGCAAATAAAAATACACATCGTCATCAGGCTGATACCAACGTGGAACCAATGACGGCGACTGATGCGCAAATTCCTGTTTAATAGCGGTTTTTAAGGTATATTTTCGTATCCATACGCTTTCTAAGCTCGCTCGAAAATCTGGACCATCGTGAATCAGTACATCATGTGTCGTCGTGTATTTGGATCGTAAATGTTCGAATTCTGTAGCGCTTACCGCATAAGCTTTATTTGCCTGCAGGTCAAAAACAGCAGGAATCAGGGCGATATAGATTACTATCACCAGCGTTAAAGCCTTAGCACCATTGTATCGCGTAGTAGCCATTAGTCTTTTTCCAAGGAGGAGAAAAGTTTTTCGAGGTTACTAACATATTTCCACGAAATATCAGAGTGCTCATCAGTGAGGTGTAGTAGTAATTCGTTGGATAATTCAAAATAATTTTCTTGATAATTATATAGAATCCTTGCCGCATTTACAACATATTGTCCTTTACCATGCGTGTGACTTTTCCCAATATAGGCATTGTTATAGATAATCAGCCATTTTTCCGCGCCTGGATATCTAACAGCTAAAGCCCAGTCGGTAAATTCGCTATCCATAACTTTTGTAGACCAAGTAATTCCCAGCGTATTCCATTCGGTTTTATACCGCAGCGTAGTTTTATCGATGGAATAAAAAGTCCATGTGCTGACTATACAAAGCCATGCAGACAAGGCAGCTATGAGCAAAGAAATACAGAGTAATATGGTTTTCATTTATAGACCTGACTATTTCATCTTAGGTGGTCATTTAATTTTCTTTACGTGCCCATCTCCATAACAAGCCCATTTACCATCTTTTGTAAACAAAAGAGTTATTTGATCAGTGTCTAAAGTTTTTGTATATTTGATTTCCGATAGATCCTTTATTAATCCATCATCTATAAACTTTCTTTCCATATTTCGGAAGTCCTTGTTCTCCCTTAAATCAGTGAGGTTCTCGGGTAACTTTTCATAATTTAATTCGTACACATGTATAAAACCACTTATATGTGATAACATTTTTGCCTGTTCAGCCTGCTTCCGCCTTACATCGTTCCACTGTACTGGCCAAACAGCAAAACCAATT
>JAHEDF010000283.1 GCA_024641365.1 Planctomycetota bacterium
CGATATCGTAATTGTCAGCATTCGCCCGGACCCAACGGATTGCATTGCAGGTGTCTTGAAACCCAGCATTCATTAAACGGTATTGATCATTTTCCTCAGGATTAGGAAATGGCCCTGGCAGAACTGGCGGATTGTCTTTCGCAATTCGATACTGAATCGAAATAGCGACATAGCCGCGCTCGGCATAGAACGCACAGAGATCCCGAATATATTTAACATCTTTTGAGCCCTTGGTCCAACCGCCCCCAAAGGCAAGGATCATGGCCGGCAATTTTTTGGGCAACTGGGCGGTGCTTATTGGTTGATAGATATCAAACAGTAACGGCATGGTGGTGTCGCCACTTTGTGCCACACCATATTCGATATTTGGGATTTTTTTATACTCAAAAAGTTTATTAATAAATGGTGTCGTGCCATTATCCTCGGGTGGCTTCGATAATGTCGTTTTATGCTTGTCAGTTTCTAACGTGTCGGTTTTGTTTTCTTGCGTGCCCAAATAAGCATCCAGCGCTACCCGCATGTCTTCGGGCAGTTTATCGCGGCCGGCTTTTAGTTCTTCCTCTGTAATTTTACCATCTTTATTCAGGTCTATCTCAGGTGCGCCAGCTAAAATCTTCTGCGCTATCCTTTTGGGAACCTCTGCGGCAAAAGCATTTGCCGCAAATAATGTCGCGATGATTATTAGGAAAATATTTTTTATCTTATGCCCCTTTAGGAAAGCGGAAATAGGAAAAAGGTTGATGGGTGAATTTAAAATGCATTGCAAAGCAGTTCCTTCAATCGCTAAAAAAAGAGAACGTAAGCTAGTTATTATTTTATGTAAAAACATGTTAACCTCCTTGACGATATCCGGTGCATTTAGAGATGCCTTGCATGAAATATTTAATCTAGCACAAAGCAATTTTCGTGGCGATATATTCAGACGTGATGTGTAAACATAACTACATAATCGCCGACAAACAACGTTTATTGACGTACACTCTAGTGGGCCGTGATAAAAATATTTATGTGTTAATTACTTACTGCGGCTCTACTCACCACATTTACAGTAGAGATGCGCATAAAGAAAAATGCTCCGTAGCTTAAGGTGTGTTGGTGGTAGGATGACAATTAGAATGTTAAACAAAGGTGATCGTCATTAATCATCATCAGGATCTCCTGGGGGTTTATCCGATTTATTTTTCTTTTTTTCTTTTCCCTTTCTATCGCCGTCCGAATTCCCTTTATCAAATGATTCGGTTTCAATGGCCATAAACTGTTTAAGCACCTGCTGCAAGCGATCATGATCGGCTTTAGAGTCGTCGCTAGAAACAGCGCGTTCGCTGTAGCGTGACGAATCTGAATCGACTGGAATATTGTAGAACTTGCCATCTTGGTTCAGGCGAAATTGCTTATCGCGGGCAAAATACCCTTTGCCGAAGCTGACTAAAATCTGTTCGCGGTCTTTGCCGTCGCCGCCGAGCAAATTATGAGATAAATTCATACCATCGACTTCACGGCTGAGCGGAATGCCAGCAATGGCCGTTATGGTTGGTAAAACATCAGCGAGGCTAAATAACTGTTCGCGCACGCCTGGGTTAATTTTGCCTGGCCACCACGCCATTAAAGGCACACGTGTTCCCGCTTCGGTCATGCTGCCTTTACCGCCATGTATCGACAAATCCTGCAATTTACTGGTGATGCTTTTATTGGTTCCGTTGTCACCGGTAAACAAAACCAAAGTATTTTTATCCAATCCATGTTTACGTAAGGTGTCAAAAATATCACCAACCACATAGTCCATATAGGTTATCATGTGACCAAATGCTTTGGTTTGTTTATCCATGTCAGCGGTAAATTTTCTACTCGCTAATTCGCCTAATTGAGGTGGAATGTCAAAGGGATTGTGCACCAAGGCCATGGGAAAATAAACAAAGAAGGGTTGGTCTTTTTTTCGTTCAATAAAATCGATGATAAATTTATGGTAGAAATCAGGGCCATAATCTTTTGCTGCTCCCTGAATAAATTTTGCATCTTGGTAGATATGTGGCTTATAATAGCGACTAGTTTTTTGGCCGTTATAAACCCACGTCCACATACAATACTCATCAAACCCATGTTGTTTTGGTTGCTCAGGGATTTCATCAAATTTACCAAGTTGCCATTTCCCAGCGATTGCTGTGGCATACCCTGCATCATGGAAATAATTACCAAATGTTTTAATGCTCGTCGGCATACGGACGCCATCGTCTTTACTAATTAAACCACGAAAACCAGTGCGATTGGGATAAAGGCCGCTCATAATCATCACGCGCGTCGGCGTGCACAATGGTGTGGCATAGGCGTTATTAAATCGCGCGCCTTCTTGTGCCATACGATCTAAATTCGGTGTCGTATAAATGGTGCTGCCGTAACACCCCAGGCCTTCGGCACCAATATCGTCAGCCATAATAACAATAACATTTGGTTTATCCGCGCCGTATCCACCAAGATGTATTGTCATGGCCATTATAAAACATGCATACCTAGGCATTACACGGGGGAAAATACGGTGAGATATCATACGGTTATCCTTTTTGAGTAATTTAATAATTTATCTTCGTTTACCATATGATTTATTGTTCAGCAACTCCCGGTGAGCGTTGAGTTTCTGAAAAGTTTTTCTCAAATGCGTTCAATTGCTGTTTCAATTTTTGGACAATGTCAGGATGATCGTCATACACGTTATGGGCTTCGCCAATATCATCTCGTAAATTATAAAGTCCTTCACTGGTTGCCTTTTTTTTCACCTCGTCTGGTTCTTTTGCCGCAGTTTTATCCTTTTTATTGCCCTTTTCTTTTGGGGCTTTTTCTTGAGCCGTTGTGTATTTCCAATCTCCCATACGAATACCGGTCACGTGGCTACCACTGATATAGAAAATTGCTTCATGGGGAGATGTGGCATTGGGTATCCCGGCCAGAAATGGCCAAATATTTTTACCATCAATCATCGGATCCGATGGTACTTGGCCACCAGCAAGTCCGACAAAAGTCGGTAGTAAATCCATTATCGTTATTGGCTGATCGGTGCGTATGTGCGCTGGAATTTTACTTGGCCACCGGGCAATAAAAGGAACGCGGACACCGCCTTCTAAAGTCGTGCCTTTGCCGCCGCGCAGTGGCAACGCTCGTCCATTTTTAGATAAATTCGGCCCATTGTCAGAGGTGAAAATAACCAGCGTATTGTCGTCGATTCCTAATTCTTTGATGGTTTTTAAAATCTCTCCAGTGCTCCAATCAAGTTCTTGTACCGCATCGCCATAGATGCCGCGCTTACTGGTCCCAATAAATTCTTTTGAGGCATGAATTGGTATATGTGGTATATTATGCGGCACATACAAAAAAAACGGTTTATCTTTATTTTTTGTGATAAAGGAAATGGCTTCGTGCGTGTAGCGCTGGGTAAACAGTGTTTGGTCAGCAGGCACTTCAATGACAACATTATCTCGTACTAAAGGACAGGGAGCTTCTTCCATTTTTAAGATACTGTCGCGGGTAAACCCATCACGAAACACACAATTATCGGCAAATTGTTTTAAAGTCGGATGATAACCCTGACTATTGGATGCGGGCGTGCCGTACCAGGTGTCAAATCCATGATTCATGGGCTGAAACATGTCTTCATTGCCGAGGTGCCATTTACCAATAATGGCAGTAACATATCCCTGACTTTTTAGTAATTCGGCAACGGTGTTTTCAGTGGGATTAATGCCAGAATTATTTCTTGGGAATAATACGCCACCAATACCAACCCGTTTTCCAAAACTCCCTGTCATAAAAGCCGCACGTGTTGGTGAGCACACGGGTGCGACATAAAAACTTGTGCAGTTAATGCCTTCGGTGGCCATGCGATCAATATTGGGGGTAGCAATATCGGTCGCTCCGTAACAACTGATATCGCCATAACCCAGATCATCAGTTAGTATAACAATAATATTTGGTTTTTTTTCTACAGCAGTGGCAGCGACTGCGATAATAAAAAGGCATAAAAAGGTGATAATTTTATGGGGGATTTTTCTTATCGAATAATGTAATAAATAAGGCATGATGCTGTCCTAGTCGTGTCTCAGTATACAACAGAAGGCCTGCAGTATCCGAACTCACAGTAAGCCGCTGAGTGGATCTGGGGCAGATGGTACAGTAAGAGAACTTCCGCTCTTTGCGTGATTTAACGCACGAGCTACCAAATGGTCATACAATGAGTTATAAGTATTTGTAAACCCATACACTTGCAACATGTGCCCAGACATTTTCACCACCAATCTGTCAATTTTAGCGGTCAACGCTGCTGAGAAAAACCACAAATACCTGCTAGCTGGGAAGCCAAGACGTTTCGTCGGCAGATTTTACCAAAAAATAATCAATAAAACTATACCAACAATCCGCAGCGCACCATCGTAGCCATCACGCAAACGGATAAATAAAAGCGGCCACGCACAAATAGTTAGCGCGCTCGGAAATCCGCATGCCAATTGTGCTCCTGGTAATGTTGCACTGAAATTAACCACCCACACTAATGCCGCTAAGCTGGCATCAATAATGACAACAAATCCATGCCAGGGACCGCTTGGAAAAAGCCCATCAAGAGCAACGTACGGTAACCCAGCCCACAGCGCTAATGTTGTTGGTGGTGTCGCTAATAAGGTCGTTAGTGGTGACCATGGATTTGCGGTGCCGAAAACCCAGGCAATTAATGGGGTAATTGCTAAGCACGCAGCAAACCCAATACATAATCCATCTAAAGACATGCGAGATACGGCTAAAATGCCACACCATATGGGACGATCTAACGTCCAAGGCATTAAAGGGAAAATACGTTGTCGCAGTCGTACTAAATCCATGCCTAAAGTGACAATCCCTAACACGGCTGCTAAACTTAATTGAAAACCGAGATCACTGGCGTTGCCGGGATCATATAAAAATAATACCAGCGCCGCGAGCGATACGGCACCAAGGCGATGCGGTTCACGAGCTAATAATCCAGCTGCAACCAGTGCCAATCCCATTGCTAATGCACGCATGGTGGCTGGCGATGCGCTGGTTAGCCATGTATATCCACAAATTAATACGCCTAACGTTATTAACCGCGTGTGCCAACTCAGTCCAAATAAACGCAGTAACCACGCACCTAAACCGGCAGCAATCGCTAAATGCGCACCGCTCACCGCTAAAATATGTAACAGTCCGGATTGGCGAAATGCGGCTTTCTCTGGCGGATCGCCGATGCCTAATATCAGCGCCTCACCAAGTTCTTTATGACTGTCTAAATGTGATAGAGCTTGCCACGCCCAACCACGCGGACCTTTTTCTCGTAAATTATCACAGTGATAGTCGGTGGCTTTTATTTCATCACCGCGCGTACCGCGTCGCCATAAACCACGAACGGTTACATGATCACCAGGTGCAACTGCATAGGCTTGATCGGTGCGCACAAATAAACGACGCGGCGGCGACATAGATGCTGGTTGTAAAACGGTAGTGGGACTGATTAAAAATCCCTGCGTCGTGCTGTGCCATTTTACCGATGTCACCATGCCGCTGACTGCGACTAAACGTGGTTCATTATGAACAGGCGCTGGTCCCCAGCCATCGGCAATGGCGCCACCTAATAATGTCGC
>JAHEDF010000012.1 GCA_024641365.1 Planctomycetota bacterium
CTACAACACAATTAAGTGACACAATTTACAAAATAATCAAAAAAGATCATACGAGCGTATTTTATAAAAAATCCTATGGTAATTCGCAAAATATTCATAGATGGATGAGTGGCGAAAAAGACAGCGGAATTAACAAAGAGAATTATGGGATTTTCAGCGATTTCAGTCACTGTATATTCTAGTCGGACGTCGTATTTATTGCAGTGTATTCACATAGTTGATAATTGATTTTAAAAAAATTAAGCACAAGCCCACTCATTCACCTTTTGAAAGAGTCGCGATAATTACTTGTATCGCGCTTTAATTTAATTATTAGCGCAGAAAGCGTTCCATAAGTAAATCATGTAATTGTCGCCGTCCATATTTGTCGACCCATAATAAACGGCCACGATCATTATTTCATTTTTTATATATTAGATGGAAGACACGACAAGGCTTTGAAAAAATAGCGCGGATATTCCTAATTACATGCCATTGTTATTTCGCAGCAACGCGTCCACGCACGGCAAAACTATCTTTCATAATTACTTTTACATTGTGCAGCAAAGAAAAAAGCCTGGGAGCCGCCGGCGCTCCCAGGACTGGGCAACCCACAACAACGAAAATTTACGACTGAAAAAGCCGCGACAAAGGAGCGCGGGGCCTGGGGGACGTAGTCCCCCAAAACAAAGAGTGGAGGCGCCGGGAATCGAACCCGGGTCCGAGCATGTTCGTGCAACGCGTCTACGTGTGTAGGCAATAAATTAGTTCTCGTCCGCGATCGAGGCCACTGCCAGCCCGATTCGCAGACCAGTCTGATATCTCTCGTCGTGGGTAACCAGACCACTCCCTCGACTATTCGATGATTATTAGGGAAATCATTATCTGCATCGACACAGACTTTGATCTCGTCCCGTTACTTAATTATTGCTAATTAGGCAGCGAGAGCGTACTCGACGTGATCGTCGGCACTTAGTTTTTTGCGGGTGTTTAACGTGGCCTCCCGCACCACGACACGCGGCAATCGTCGGTGCAAGCCCGTCGAAACCTGTTCGCCCCCATTATACAATTGTCAACATAGGAAAGTATGTGGAAAGGCATAGGTGAGGGAAGTGGTAAATTCGTAGGATTTTGCACGCACAAAATCAGAATATGAGCTTAGGCGCAGTTCTTTTAATCGCACTGGCCGATAACGACGCTACTCTAGCGTTATTTTTCAGGATGACCGCATCAAGAACCGGAATACATGGGAATAGGACCTTTAACCATGCAGTAACAAGGGCCGGATTGTTCTTTCTATTGTGGCACAAGACCATGCTCGACATCCGTCGTACTGTCTTTGTGACGGTTTGTGGTAATTCACAAATCACTACAAGTACGTATGGTTGTCCCCAATTTCGTTGAACTTTTTCGTAAAATCTCTAAGGTCATATTGTAAAACCAATATCACATTATGTAATGCAAACGAGCTATTCAATCCACTCACCAATGTTCGTTTATACGAGGGTAATCATGAGCACATATGTTATTGGTCTGAAATTGAGATATTTTCAAAAGAGGGGAATGTCTAAAGCGCGGGTGAAATTCTAGAACATATGTCGACTTTTAACGCAGGAGAAAATGAATTAAAAATGATAGATAAAAATAAAATATCGCAATTGAAGAATGAGCCGGATTATAGAAAGAAAAAATCTAAAAAATTTGATTTAAATCCCCTGTTGCGAACTGCGAATTGCGAATTCCGCGCTTTGAAAAAAACGTCGAAAGCTTTATAAAAGTAACCAAACATTTACTATGCGTCCAAGACCCAATCCCTCATTCCTCCAAATTAAACAAGTGGCACCCGATGTCCGAGCTGGCGCCCAATGTATGGCTTGGGGCAGCACGGGCACTCGCGAGCGACACTAAAACGACACATCCCAACCAACAGGACATGCACTTATGCGACAATTCCCTATTCGATTTACTTTACTCTCCTGTTTATTCGCTCTGCTTTTCTTGCCGCAATCCATGCTGTTGTCAGGAGCGGAGAAGCCGGCCGTAGCAGTCAACCTAAAAGGCAAGTCATACGATATCATTTACCCGACTGAAAATGGTAAACCCAAGGACACCATCAAGTTTGAAGAAAAAATGCTGATTATTGGCGGGTTGGGTAAAATACAGATCCCCTACACGGCCACTAAGAAAGGGGGGAGCACGCAAATCGAAGGCACCCTTACCGACGAAAAAATGGGAGTAATTGAGGTAAGCGGCACAATCTCCAAAAAAGGCGAGCTGACCGGAAGTATTACTGTTCGTCCGAAAAAAGGGCAGCCATGGGCTAAGAATTTCAACAGCGCTGTCGAAGCAAAATAAAAAGAACAATAACACGTGATGAATTTTTACCGCAGAGCCCATCACCACAGGAGTGGATTGGTGAACAGGAATTCGGATGAAATTGGTCTGAGAGTGAATTCACACCTACCCAAGAGGTAGAGAAACTTACGAACTGAGGGTCGCAATCACCGCATAATGCTTCGCGGTGATTGGCTGCACCGACAAGCGTGAATTATTAAATAATAACATATCGGATAATTCTGGAATTTCACGTAACATATCGAGCGATAAAACGGCAGAGAATTTAGCGACGAAGCGGACGCTAACCATATCCCAACGTGGTTTATCGGGCGTGCTTTTCGGATCGTAATATTTTGAATTGGGATCTAAACAGGTGTGATCGGTATAGGCTTCTTTTGCGACTTCAGCTAATCCCGCAACGCCACTCGGTTTGGCATTGGAATGATAAAATAAAATTTTATCGCCTACTTTCATAGTACGCATAAAATTACGTGCTTGGTAATTACGTACGCCATCCCAGGGGGAGATCTTTTGTCTCTTTAAATCATCAATGCCAAATGCATCAGGTTCGGATTTCATCAGCCAGTACTGCATAGCTGCCTTAACGTATTATGAGGACATAAAAAAGCCCACCAGACTTTTGATCTGGTGGGCTTAATAATTTTTTATTTTACGACATGCCTGAGCGGCGACGCGCTGTAGGTGTTCCCATGGCATTAATTAATTCAGCAAAATCAGTGACATACCAATCTGATTTTTTCTTGATGGCATCGCGAGCGATTACGCCGCCAAAACCAATGAAACCGTCTGCTGATGCTTTGGCTTCTAAATCAGTGATACCATCGCCAATCATAATTAATGGACTGTAGTGGTAGCGTTCTTTTAAATAGGCAACGGCTGCGCCTTTGCCGCCACTTTTACTGGTGTACGCCTTTTCATCGAAGCCAGTGTAGGAACCGTCTGGTGCAAAACGTAAATCATTCGCGTACACGCGGCCTTTTGGCAACCCCAATTGTTTGGCCAATGGCATTATCATGTGCGTGAAGCCACCGCTTACTAAATAGACATGGGTGCCTCGGCGTTCTAATTTGGTAATTAAATCTAATGCGCCGGGAACTAAGCGTGGGGGATTCGCTGCTAAGCATTCACGAATCATGCGCAAAGAGGGTTTAATTAATTCAAGACGAGTTTTAAGTGCATCTTCAAATTTAATTGACCCCGTCATTGCTTCTTTGGTGAGCTTGGCGACTTGATCACCAACGCCTGCAAAATCGGCAAGGACATTTATACCTTCATCTGGACTGATCGTACTATCGACGTCGAAACAAACGGCTTTGGCGGTAGCCCATAGGGCTTTAATATCGGTGATTGGCATGCTGCTGGTCTGACTCATGGGGGTGCTATTTTAAAAAGGGTACATAAAAAATGACCGAAAGGTCAAGGACAGTGATAAAGAGAAGAAATCTTTCGTGAAATAAAGGGTCAATAAAAATGGCAGTGCAAGTGGCGCATTAACGGGTTAGGTATTTAAGAATGCGTCCTAATTCTGATTTCATATCTTGGCGCGTTACGATCAGATCTAATTGTCCGTGTTCGTGCAGAAACTCGCTCGTTTGAAATCCCTCAGGAAGCTCTTGTTTGATGGTCTCTTTAATGACGCGTGGACCGGTGAAGCCGATGAGCGCTCTGGGCTCAGCGATGATGACGTCGCCTAGACTGGCGTAACTTGCCATGACGCCAGCCATAGTTGGGTTGGTTAGTACAGAAATGTAGGGCAATCCAGCTTGCTGATGACGCCCCAGCGCGGCGCTGGTCTTGGCCATTTGCATCAATGAGAGCGCGCCCTCTTGCATGCGGGCACCACCCGATGACGAAATAATGATGGCGGCTTTGCGTGTTTTTGTCGCATGTTCGATCATGCGCGTCAATTTTTCACCGACGACTGATCCCATTGAGCCGCCATTGAATGAAAAATCCATAACGCCGATGCCAACACCATAACCATGAATCGCGCCACTACCGCATATGACCGCGTCTTTTAATCCAGTTTTGGCCATTTGTTGAGCAATGCGTTCAATATAGGGACGGCTGTCGACGAACTTGAGCGGATCAGCAGAGGTCATGTCAGCATCCATTTCCTGCCACGTGCCTTCATCAATCAGATTTTGAATGCGGCGGGATCCGGGCATTGGAAAGTGATGATTACATTCGGGGCAGGTATCTAAACGTTCTTCGACTAAGCGTTTAAACACGGTTTTTGCGCAAGTCGGACATTTTACCCACAGGCCGTCAGGAATTTTTTTAGCTTCGCGACCGGGTGCACCGCGTCGCAAACGTTCAAGCACCATGCTGCATCTCCGGGCACTAGCCTAGCCGTGGTTCGGTTTTTACAAACGCTGGCCCCGCGCCGGGGCGTTTCATGCTCCGCGAGGCATTGAATCCAATGCGTCAACCTCATTGCAATCGCTTTCACACATCTAGGCTCCCCAGCGGAGGTTGCATCTATGTACAAAGTCTGCTCATTGTTGTTATTGGCCGTCTGCGGAAGCGGCTTTTTTGAAACAAATTATGCGGCGGAGACTGGTACAGAGCAGACCACGCAAGCGGTAGCAACAACGATGTCGAAGCGAGCCAATGTTCGCTTTGGTCCGAGTTTGCAGGCAAAAGTTATTGTGACATTAGATGCGAATGCGCCGGTCGAAGTATTAGGTGTCGCGCAGGGCATGCCGGAATGGTATGTCATTCGTTTTCCGCGCGAAGGTTCTGCGTGGGTGCATGAAAAAGTATTACAAGCACAAGAAGACGGAAAAACATATGTGGTAACAGAAGATCGTGCGCGTGTACGTGACGACTCACGATTAGGCGGAAATATTGTCGCAGAATTAGCGCTTGGCGAAATTGTTGAAGCGAAAGATCGTAAACGCGTTGGTGCGTGGTTACCAGTTTATCCGCCAAGCGCAGTCGCCTATGTCCATAAGAGTGTCCTTAATGTGCCACAAGAAATTGAAAAAGGTGTGGAGAAAGTAATTGAAAACAATAATCAATTTGATGATTTATGGGAAGAAGTCCAAGCGCGCTATGCGGCTTATAAAGGTGCACTTGATCGCGATGTTGAAATTGCAGCAAAATTAGATTGGGAGTATTTAAGCAAACAATTAGGCCAAGTTGTTGCAAATCATCCAAGTATACGCATTCAATTAGCGGCAAAACGTTTGCAGGATCGCATTGCACCAGTGGTTACGGCTGCATTACAAGTGCAACGGCAACATGATATTATTCCGTCACGTGATGTTCCTGGGCAACCAACCATTGCGAAAGTCGATCCGCAGAATCCGGTAAATCCTCCCCAAGATCCAACCCCACCAAAAGATCCTAATGTTAAACCTGTCGACACGGATAAAATAAAAGATGCTGCAACGGATGTGCCACCGGCACCAGCCAGCGAATTTGCTGCGCAAGGTTTCTTAGAAGAACGTGGGGTTGCATCGGTCGGCACCAATCATGTTATTATCGATAAAAACGGTAAAATTTGTGCTTTTGTGAAGGCAAAAGAAGGCGTTGATTTACAATTATCGGAATTCTTCTGGCGCATGGTTGGCGTAAAAGGTTCATCGACTATGATTGAGCCAGATAAACACGGCCAAGGCACTGCACCAATTCCATTAGTCACAGTTGAAGATGTGATGCTGTTGTCGCGCTAACGTCAGCGCAATTTAAAAAGGCGTGAACACGGCGTGATGCTGTGCTCACGCCTTTTTCTATTTTACTATTCAGTGTAGATAATATTTTATAAACACAATTTTGTGATAAAAATTAATGGCGACTAATAACGAAACTCCGATGATGCGGCAATATTTGGAAGCCAAGGCGGCGCATCCGGATGCGATTGTACTTATGCGCATGGGGGATTTTTATGAGGCATTTTTAGAAGATGCAGAAGCATTAGCGAAATATGCCGGAGTCGCATTAACCAGTCGCAATAAAGATGCCGATAATCCGGTCGCGATGGCAGGTGTTCCGCATCACAGTCTGCAAACATATTTACCGCGCCTCTTAGCAGCGGGAAAACGTGTCGCAATTATGGATCAATTAGAAGATCCAAAAACAGCGAAAGGTTTAGTGAAGCGCGGACTGACTCGCGTTATTACTGCTGGCACATTAATTGATGAGAGTGGATTAGAATCTAATGCAGCAAATTATTTAGTGGCACTCACTGCTTTTGATGGTGTGGTTGGTATTGCGGCGCTCGATATTAGTACGGGTCGATTTACGGTTGAAGAAGCGCGCGATCGCGGACGTTTAGCAATTGCGTTAGCAGGTTTGTCACCGGCTGAAATTGTGGTGCCAGAAGAATTACGCCGCCATGAACAATTTGAAAATATAATCAGCGAATTATGTGCGCCGCAAACCGTTCCACCAATTGCTACATTAGCAGCTTATGCCTGGAAAGGCGCTGATGCGCGTCGTTATGTGTGCGAACGTTTAGACGTCGCAAGCCTTGATGGTTTTGGCATTGGGGTTGGTGATGATCATTTGGCTGCTGCTGCTGCTGGCGCTCTGCGTTATGCGGATGCGGCAGCAAATCCGGGTGAGGGTGGTTGTTCATTGGCACATGTGCGGCGCATCGTGCGACTGCAACAAGCTGACCATATGATTTTAAATGCGACCTGTCGTCGTAATTTAGATTTATTGCGCTCAAGTCGGGATTTATCGCGTACCGGCACTTTGTTGGCTGCGGTTGATCGGACGCGTACTGCGCCTGGGGCGCGCTTATTAGCGGAATGGCTTTCACGCCCATTAATTAACCGCCAAGATATTAATCAACGACACGATGTTGTGGCATGGTTTATTGCTGATGACCAAGGTCGCGATGATGTGCGACAGGCATTAAGTGATGTTTATGATTTAGAACGATTATTGGCGCGCATTGCTACTGGTCGTTGTCATGCACGTGATTTGGTGCATTTAGCGACTACTATTCAAGCTGCTGGTGTTGTAGCACAATCATTAGAAAATTCTTCCGATGCTCCGCACATGGTGATCAATGCCATTGCGGCGATGAAGCCTGACCCTCAATTAATTTATGATATTGTAACGACCCTGGTCGATGCCCCGCCGTTGGCGATAGGTGAAGGCGGTATGGTGCGAGATGGCGTCAACGCCGAACTCGATCGTTTACGCAGTATTCGCAATGATGCCAGCGAATGGTTAGCTGCATATCAAGCACGTGAGGCGGAAGCCTGTGGTTTAAAATCTATTAAAGTTGGTTTTAATAAAATATTTGGATATTACATTGAATTAAGTAAAGCGCGTGGTGAAAAAGCACCCGATCATTGGGTGCGAAAACAAACGTTGGTAAACGCTGAACGTTTTATTACGCCAGAATTAAAAGAATTTGAAGACCAAGCATTAAGTGCAGACGAACGCATTCGTGCCGCTGAATTAGCATTATTTACTGAGCTGCGTGACCGAACGGCACAATCATTAGATGCGTTTCAAGCATGTGGCGAAGCATTATCAGTCATTGATGTATTAGCATCGTTTGCCGAAGTAGCGCGCAAAGAAAATTGGTGTCGTCCACACATTGATGATTCGTATCGCATCGCGGTGACGGAGAGCCGACATCCGGTAGTTGAAGCAGCACTAGGGCGATCTCGGTTCGTGGCAAACGATTGTACGCTAGATGCGCAAATCAGTGATGGCTCAGAGAAAAAAAGTAAAAAAACAGCAAGCGCAGACGCTCCGCGAGTAGCGATTATTACAGGTCCAAACATGGCGGGCAAATCAACCTTTATTCGCCAAGTAGCGCTGATCGTTATTTTAGGACAGGCAGGAGCATTTGTTCCCGCAGCGACAGCTCAATTTGGTATTGTAGACCGTGTATTTACCCGTGTAGGTGCTGGCGATGAATTAGCACGTGGGCAATCAACCTTTATGGTCGAAATGGCCGAAACCGCGGCTATATTAAATCATGCAACGGCACGCAGTTTAGTGGTGTTGGATGAAGTTGGTCGTGGCACTTCAACGTATGATGGTGTCAGTTTAGCCTGGGCGATTGCTGAATATGTGCATGATCGCATTGGCTGCCGCACATTATTTGCCACGCATTATCATGAATTAGTCGACTTGCATACAGACCGCCCCAGTATTGGCAATTTAACCGTGAGCGTTGCCGAACAGGATGACGATGTCGTTTTTTTACATCGCATGGTGCCGGGCGCGGCGACGCGCAGTTATGGAATTCACGTGGCGCGATTAGCGGGTGTGCCGCAAGCAGTTATTACGCGAGCACAAGCAGTGCTGGCAACCTTGGAACATCGTGATGATGAATTATCTGCGGGAGCACAATCAAGTGCGGGCGCTGCCATGCAGATGACTTTATTTGCAGCTGCAGACTCGCCAACATTAGAACGATTGCGCATGTTGGAATTAGATGGATTGAGTCCGCGCCAAGCGCTAGATTTATTATATGAATTACAAAACCAAGCACGTCACGGTTAATAATTAACAACTAAGCGAATAAAGCGGTGGCCTCTATTTGCAAAATCGCGAAGCGAATGCTCGCAATAGAAAAAGATTTGCCAACAGATCCGCATTGTGGTGTACAAGTAGCTCATGTGCTTTATAGGAGTTCCTTACCAGTTGATCACTCAAGGTGAACGCTGAGTCGATGGAGGTAGCTCTTTCGCCAGTGTGAGAAAGCCTCAAAGTCCCATCTTATACGCCTTTATAGCCAAAACGGACGCTAAGAACTCCTTTAGGAAATCCCAGCACTGTACGATTGACCAGAAATGTATGCTAACACCTTTCACTTGAGGCGCTTGCGAGGCTTCCTAGAAGCTGTCCCATGCTGCCTATGATACCTGCTGAGTTGTGCGCCTCTATCAATCACGTGCGCACACGTTTTACCTACCGTGCAGGCATTGTCGGTACGTTGTTAGCAATAAGTATGACAGGCATTCTGGCAGTCGATAGTGCCGACGATGAAGGTTTTTCGACCATATCTCGTCGAGAACATGATCCCTATCGCGTTAACGATCTGCGCTTTGGTTACAGCATGTTACCAGCGGGGGCAAAAATTAGTGTCATTGATCGGAGTAATAGTACGAATGCGGCAAATTATTCAAAAGACACCAACTGGGATTTAACCGGTCGTACAGGATTGACGTGGATGACGCCATGGAGCGGACTCCATGAAGATGGTGATTTTTTAGTCGGATTAGAAGTAAGCACTAATCATTTAGTTATTGAACGTTCGAATAATTCTCCTGAAATTGATTTTCGTTCCTATCAATTGACGTTGCACCCAGCTGCTGGTTGGTTAATTGATGATCATCTACATCTCGAATTAAATCCGTATGCGAGCTGGGGAATTAGTCAGTACAGACAAAGCGCGGCTGGCAGCGGTAAAGATTGGTTTTGGGAATTTGGCTTTCGCGCTGCTGGTTATTATACGTGGCGCAGTGGCTTGCAGCTTGGTTTACAAATGTCTTATCATTATGGCAAAACGCGCGGTGAAATTGATCCTAGTTATGATGTTAAATTTGAAATGCAGGGGGTCATGCTGGGATTACAATTAGGATTACGCCTGTAAGCAATGATAAGTAGCTGTTAGGCGTTCGTTCGCTAGAGATGATCAAAAAGATGCGCAAAAACACTTTGGTTTCAAAACCATACTAGTGCACTCGTAGAGTGTTATTCGACTGGCGCGAAACGTTCTTTTCGGCATTGACGTGGACAGAAAACGGATCTTATCCGTGTGTGAACGAATCGGCTCATGAGTACCTTATCATAGGATGTATGAGTTCCGGTTCCGGTCATATTCCGATCAAAGCCACTCGTCCCTTTCAAGTAGGATCTTTATGCTCAAATCACTCTTCACTCTCG
Organism: Planctomycetota bacterium; assembly: GCA_024641365.1. Next base: position 10,204 of record JAHEDF010000012.1, read on the forward strand.
CCTTAATGACGCTGGCATTTACGGCGTCCTTTGCCGAAGATGTCAAACCGTTAAAAATATTGCTCATTACTGGTGGCTGCTGCCATGACTATAAATCGCAGAAAGATATTCTTAAAAATGGCATTGAAGCACGCGTGAACGCAATTGTCGATCAAATGCACGTTGATGACAAAAGTACCAAACCGCCATTACCGTTATATGGCAATCCAGATTACGCTAAAGGCTACGATTTAATTATTCACGATGAATGTTCAGCTGGAATTTCTGACCCAGCAACAATTGCTGGTGTTTTAAAACCACATCAGGACGGTATTCCCGGCGTAAATTTACATTGCGCTATGCACAGTTATCGCTTTGGCGATTTCAAAAAACCGGTCACTGCTGAAGCCGACAATGGTAAATGGTATGAATATTTAGGCCTGCAATCGAGTGGTCATGGTCCGCAAAAACCTATCGACATTACTTATGTGGATAAAGATCATCCTATTTCAAAAGGTCTACCTGAATGGACCACGATTAATGAAGAGCTCTATAACAATATTAGTATTTTAGGCGGTCATCCATTAGCGCGTGGTGCGCAAATAGGTAAAGGTGATAAGAAGGAGGAAACTGTTGTGGTCTGGACCAATGAGTACACCGACAAAAAAGTTCGTGTATTTAGTACTTCATTAGGTCACAACAATGCCACCGTAGAAGACGCACGCTATTTAGATTTAGTTGCACGTGGCGTATTATGGGCGACTGGTCACTTAAGCGACGATGGCAAAGCTACCGACGGCTACGGCAAATAAACATCCGTAATTGACTACAAAACGAGCCCAGGCGTCACAACGGCGCCTGGGCTTTTTCGTGCCCGTAAGCATTTCCATCATCTGAATTACTCAACGCCAGCGTATAATTTCACCCAATCGATTTTGACATTGCCAAGCTTAATGCCTTTAAAATCAATTTGCTGTACCTCGGTATTTTGCAACGTAATGGCAGCGTTTTTGACAATTTGTTTCTTGTCATTTACTTTAAATAACAAGGCACCTTCTTTCACTTCAACAACGACATCAACCCAGGTGTTCAATGGAACTAATATATCTTTAATAGCGACTTTATCTTTTTTCTGAATGGTGAGGTCGGTTTGCTTTTCGTTAAAAATAAATGAATTAATGTGATGACCAAAATCCAATTGGGCCTTACCGCCATTTTCGTATTTACCGTCATAACGCACACGCATCATAATGACTAAGGCTTTAGGGACTGGCTTGATAAAAATTACCGGGCGCGTTCCATCATGCGCGTCATTTTTTGCCTGCATTTGCTTTTGATATTCTTCCGTAGCTGAACTACCAATTAAGACACCGTCTTTCACTTCCCATTGAGTGTTTTGACGAATTTCCCACTGCTCCGCGTTAGTGTGCGGTCCATCGGTTTTAAATTGCTCTTCGTAAACTAACGTCATCGATGAAAATAACTCTGGCTTATAGTCTTCAGCGTAGCTGTTTTGACATAAAGCAGCAAAACACAGTAGCGGGGTAGAAATACAAGCAATAAAAGGCATTTTTATAGTCATTGATAGGTTATCCCGAATAGAAAGATGAAACAAAAATTAAAGCACGTATGTCTTTATAAATTGGCTACTATTTTGATTTATTTTTAGATTTACCGCCTTTTTCCTGAGTCGAGCTTAGGTATTCAATTGCCGCAAAGTCGTCGATTTTTTTCTGTAACATTGCTTTAATGGCTTTTGCCTGGTCATCGAGATCGGCATCATTTAGTGGTTTTTTCTCGGTAAGATCACTGGGGACATGAAAGAAAGTTCCGTCGTCATACAGTTTGTACATTTGATTGCGCGCAAATATTTTAGCTTTTGGACCACCACTTGGCGCATACCATATATAAATCGCATCCCGAGGAGTTCCTTTTTCACCTTTTAATTGTGGTGCGAAGCTAATTCCATCAAATGGAATGCCAGAAGGTAGCGGAATACCAGCGGCGTCGCAGATGGTTGGTAAGATGTCACTCATATCTGCAATATCTTGCGTAACCGTTCCTTTTTTAATGACCGCTGGCCAACTTACCACGCAAGGGACATGGTTACCGCCATCAATCATTTTCCCTTTTGCCCCAACCACTTTGCCATAAGTCGTATTAGTGACGATGGGAGTATCGGTGCCATTGTCTCCTAAAAAAATAAGCAGGGTATTATCGCGAATGCCAAGTTCGGTGAGTTTCTTATCGATTTTAGCGACTGATTTATCAACATAGGCGACCATATCTTTAAAATATTTTGCATCGCCCTTGTAAGAGGTACTACCCATAGATTTAGGGTCCCATTCTTCAGAATCAGGTGTCGGTGAAAACGGACAATGTGTCAACGCCATTGGATAATAGACGAAAAATGGCTGGTCTTTATTGGTGGTAATAAAGTCATTAATAAAGTCGGTAAAAAGATCAGATGAAAATTCCCCCATTTTGAAATCTAATAGCTCACCATTTTTCTCAAGCTGTGGATTTGGAAATCGCGTATCATGGCCTTTATTTTCTCGCCCACGCATGTGTTGCCAGAGCAAGGCTTGCTGGAAACCAAAATGGTGTGGCGAGTCTTTGTCAGATCCAAGTTGCCATTTTCCAGCAATGCAGGTTTTGTAGCCAGCATCTTGAAAAATATTACCAAAAGTTTTTTGATCACGTGCTAATAAGCCAAATTTTACATAATTGCGTCGGTTACTCATCCCCGTCATTAATTTAACGCGAGTTGGTGTGCACAATGGCTGTGCGTAAAAATGTTCAAAACGAAAACCCTCAGCAGCCATTTTATCAAGGTAGGGTGTTTTATAATCTAAACTGCCATTCGAGCTTAGCCCTTCATAGCCCAAATCGTCTGCCATGATCACGATGATATTTATTTTATTTGCAGTCTCCGCGTACGCGACTTGGGCATTAATTATTCCCAAACCGACGAGCACTATTATCATAAATTGGGAAAGCTTAATAACATAAGTCAGTATGGTCATGGTTTGCTCATTTGGGTTAGTTACTCGCATAAGTTGGCCTCTCTGGATATGCACTTTAAGTGCATCAAATGGTAGTGGTACCCGAAAAGTCGTCACTGTTCGTTTTTACTACAGCTTACAAATTATAAGCATTTTGTATCTCTGGGAGGGGGAATGCCTCGTTGCCACTCGGCTAAAGCAATCAATAGTCGAGACTCGTCCATAGGATAACACCATGAAACGCTTATTAATTCACCTTGTCTTATTCTCGATAATTACACTAGGCTGCTCATCTGCATCCCGTGAACGAGCTGTTGTTTCTCCTGAATCGGTTGGCCTCTCATCAGACAAGCTCATGAAAGTTGATATGGCCATACAACAATTGGTCACAGATAAAAAGATTGCAGGCGGCATCGTTGCAATTGCACGGCATGGACAAATCGCCTATTTAAAATCGTTTGGTAAACGTGATTTAGAGGCAGACGTGCCAATGACGGATGACACGATATTTCGCATTTATTCAATGACTAAAGCAATCACGTCAGTAGCCACGTTAATGTTAGTTGAAGAAGGAAAGATAAATTTAGACGACCCGGTCGGAAAACATGTAAAAGAAATGGCGGATTTAAAGTTATTATTAGAAACAGGTTCCGTAACAGCGACAAAACAACCAACTATTCGTGACTTATTACGACATACGGCTGGTATGCTCTATGGTGGCGGCAGTTCAGCAATTGATAAACTCTACCAAAGCACAAAGCCAATGCAGGCAAATAACTTAAACGACTTTGCAAAAATTATGGGACAATTGCCATTGGCTTATGAACCGGGAACCGATTGGATTTATTCAGTTTCGATTGATGTTGCCGGTTTAGTCGTTGAACGCGTTTCAGGCCAACCGCTTGATGAGTTTTTTCGCGAACGTATTTTTAAACCGCTCGATATGCCGGATACCGGATTTGATGTTCCATCTGATAAGCTACATCGTTTCGCTGCGTTTTATCAACAAACGAAAGACGGATTAAAACGTGGAGATCACCCGACGAAATTCGCTGGACCAGTGACGTTCTATTCTGGTGGTGGCGGACTCGTCAGTACGGCACGCGATTATATGCGTTTTTTAATGATGATTCGTAATGGAGGAGTTTTAGATGGCCATCGTTTACTACAACCACAATCTATTGCCTTAATGACAACGAATCAGTTACCAGAAAAAGCATTTCCCATTTATTTTGGCAAACAAATTCGCCATGGTACGGGATTTGGATTAGGGTTTTCTGTGAGCACGGCTGATACGGAATGGGATCCAGCAGGTCATATTGGTGAATATGGCTGGGGCGGGATGGCCTCGACGCATTATTGGACCAGCCCGAAAGATGATTTAACCGTTATTACTTTAGAACAACGTGTTCCGTACACATTTGAAACTGAATTTTTGGTAAAAGGATTAATTTACGACGCCATCATAAAATAATAATTATTTTGCGTACTCCGTCCATGCTTCGGCAATGTGGGCAGCGGTTTCATCGCCTTCATGTAATATAATCCGATGCTTGAGATGAATGACCTGATCTTTTTTAAGCACCACATCGCCGGATTCTTTTTCTTTTGCGATTTCCTGTAAAGCAAATGGGTTTGCGGTAAGAAGTCCGTAGGTTCTAACATGCCACGGTGTCGGATGACGAAAGCTGCTTGGGTGGTTGAGCATCGCAATTCCCATGGTTTTACCTTTGATCGGCCCATTAAAATCGACCCAGGTCGCGCGTTTACCCCATGCATCTTTATTGGTGAGTCCGGTGCTCGTAATGATGCGCCCACCTTTACCAGCATCGACACTCATGTCATGAGCTACCCGTATGCTGAAGCCAGAATCTTTTTTATCTAAAATGGTTATTTGATCTTTCACGCCTTCTAATGTGATGTCAAAATCGATGATGCGTGATCCGTTGTCCGCGACAAAAAATTGCATGGTACGCGTTTGTCGCATATACACATCACCAGTCGATGTCAGATTATTGCTCTCCACAACAAGCGTAGCGGCATTTCCAGATGCCGTAGCAGTAATTACTTTCGTATGTACTTGGCGTCCCATCGTCGCTTGTTTTTTAGCATCAAGCACCCCATTCTTGCTGTATGACAGTGGTTCAGCCCAGGTATTTAATCCGTCGGCGCTCATCAGCCCAAAACAGATGGAGCGATGATGCGGATGGTCTTGTTTTTCACCGGCAATTTTTTCCATCGGGAAGGCACGGGTCATTGGAATTTCTCCCGGACCAATGACGGGATATAAATAACATTTATTGGTCACGGTATCACTGGTCACATAACGAGTAAATAATGTACCATCAATTAAGACTGTGATGTCACCGGACGTTTCCTGTTTAATGGAAAACTCAGCAGCATTTGTGGAGCTAAAAATAGAAAGTAGCGTGAGTACAACAGCAAGATTGTTTGACTGAAACATCTGACACCCGCTTTGTGAATGGTTATACAGTTCCTATCATCATAATGATACCATGCGTAGGAAGGGGCGTTGTACGCGTGACCCCCATTTGGACGATAGTTTTCATGTACCATTTTAACGAGCTGTGTTCGTGCTCACATTGCCCACTGACCATTTTATCCATTTAATCACATAAAGGATGCGTTTTACCCATGTAATCAATGTGACCCAATTATGCAGCGTTTTGTCATGAAAAATGTGATTTTGGAGTGTACCTCTTACGGATAAAGCTTATGTACCTTCTTAAAGCTTCGTTGATTCAATTAACGGCAAACGGTTTTTCTTAACCTTCTTAACCTTCTTAACCATCTTAACCTTAGTTGTGGAGTAATCCTATGCGTGAAATTTCTCATACCATTAAAAATAATAAGCAATTTTTCCAAGTGGTGGTAACGAGCCTGTGCTTGCAGGTTGTGGTATTTGTTGGAGCCGACCTGCACAATACGGCTCATTTACACGCAGCAGACACACCAAATATTGTTGTCATTTTAGCCGATGATCTTGGTTATGGTGACGTTGGTTGTTACAATGCGACGTCACAAATTCCAACACCACATTTAGATAAAATGGCACAAGACGGTTTGTTATTTACCGATGCACATAGTCCTTCGACTGTCTGCACGCCAACGCGCTATAGCTTATTAACCGGCCACATGAGTTTTCGTTTAAATTATAAAGGTGTATTTACTGGCGTTGGTGGACCGTGCTTAATAACGGAAGATCGATTAACCTTGCCTGGAATGTTACAAGAAAAGGGATACACGACGGCGATGTATGGTAAGTGGCATATTGGCATGTCTGTCCCAGATAAAAACGGTCAGCCCATAAATAAAAGTGGCTTGGATGCTGTCAAATTAGTGGACTATTCACGACCAATCCTAGATGCACCAATACACCGGGGATTTAATTATTTTTATGGAACCGTGTGCTGTCCAACTACGGATTGGTTATATGCTTTTGTTGATGGCGATCGTATTCCTGTTCCACCGACTAAAATTGTAGATAAAGCGAATTTACCAAAACATGAGTGGTCATTTGACTGTCGCCCTGGCCTAGTCGCGCCAAACTTTAATTTAGAAGAAGTAGACATGGTGTTTTTAAATAAGAGCCTGAATTTTTTGGATAATCATCACCGCACACAACCGGATAAACCATTCTTTTTATTCCATTCCATGCAAGCAGTCCATTTGCCATCATTCCCTGGAAAGGATTTTCAAGGTAAAACTAAGAGTGGTCCGCATGGCGACTTTATTTTTGAATGCGATTATATCGTGGGAAAATTACTCGAAAAAATAAAACAATTAGGCTATGATGATAATACATTAGTTATTATAAGTAGTGACAATGGCCCAGAAGTTGGAACCGTATTGGCAATGCGCTCGCTTCATCAGCATAATGGAGCCAATCCGTGGCGTGGGATGAAACGCGATAATTGGGAAGGGGGCCATCGCGTACCGATGATTGTGCGATGGCCTGGAAAAGTTACCGCAGGTACCAAGACAAACCAAACGGTGTGTTTAACAGATATTATGGCAACCTGTGCCGATATAATTGGCTATTCATTACCCAACAATGCCGCTGAAGATAGTTTTTCTCTTCTGTCTATTTTGCGTAATACGGCAAAGGAATCGATTCGTCCATACACATTACACCAGACGACCAGTTTAGCTTTAGCGATTCGTCAAGGAAAATGGAAATACCTCGACCATAAAGGGTCTGGAGGTAATAATTATAAAAAACCTGAGTTAGCCGTCATTGATTTGCCGGAATTGGCACCAGATGCACCTGGGCAACTCTATGATATAATTGCTGATCCAGGCGAGACGAAAAATTTGTATAACGAACATCCGGAAGTGGTTAAAGCCATGAAATATTTATTAGAGGCGACCAAACAAAGCGGACGTAGTGCGCCTATGCGTGGTGCAAAAGCGCCATAAATATCCTATAAGTGACTCTATGACACATAGAGTTCTTATGATTCACAATTAAGGGGATTTGTTCAGAACTATGTTCTGAACAAATTATTCGGTAGCATGAACTGATTTTATGACTGAAAAAATTTCCCAAAGTTTTCCCAGAATGTCCAAAGACCTGCAGCGAACATACCTAAAACGGAAATTAATAGAAAGAAGTCCCATACTTTTGAGGGCTTGAGCTCTTCGACATCTGTGCATTTAAAGCGGAAATACAGCGCAGCGATACCCAATATAGGTAACATCAATGCTTGGGTGATACCCGACCATAAAATCATCGAAACCGGTGCGCTTACGAATAGGTACAACAATAATGCGACTATTGGCCATATCGCACTGATGATGCGGCTCCAATACATGCGACTCACGTCATCATTTTTGAGAAGACCAAATAAACCAAAGCCATCAGCGACAACGCGCGACATACCAGCCGCTGAGATAAAGAACGTCGAATACAGAACTGAGAATGCGCCAATTACGAAAATAACTTGTGCCCATTCACCAAAAACGGGAACGTACATTTCGCCTAAAGTACGAACGAGATTTCCCTTTTCTGGCAGCATGTTAATACGACCAAGAATAGTGGCGCCCATGAAGTAGAAGGCGATCGTAGAAAAGGTATAGACCACCATCGACGACCAAGCGTCAATTTTTAAAACGCGCACCCATCCTTGTGCTCGTTTCTTCCACGCCTCGGAGCCGTCACGTCTGCCAGTGTATTTTGCATATCCCTTCTCTAAACACCAATATGGGTATTGAATTAATTCTGCTGCACCGACGCCAATAATACCAAAGGCTGCCATCGCTGCGGTGAGAGAACTGACGCCGCCAATTGTCTCAGGTAAACTAAAGCTTAGACCACTTGCAATATCACCGAAACTGATCGCCCATTTTGGATCGCCCTGTAATAAAGCCAAATTAATTATAGTAATAATGGTAAAGGAAAAAACCAATACCGTCGACGTCCATTGCACTAAAGCAAAGCGACCAAAATAAAGTGCGATTGAAGTAATGAAGGCAAGGCCAATAGCCCAAATATTAATATCATGTGGTGTAGGAACGGGTGACAATTTTTTTGCGTCAATAGCGTCGGTATTATTTGCTATGGCCGATTGGATGTCAGCAGTAATTTTTTCCGACATGTAAGCATTATAGGCCTGGCCATCTTGTGTGAACGGTGCAATCATGGTGCATGCTTCACCGATCGCCCCTAAAATGCCGCCTTGTTGTACGATAACTAAAGATGTCATGATTAACCAAAACCATAAAATCCAGTTTGCTTTATAACGAGGCCCTGGGACATCGTTTAATGCCTTCATCGGCGTCTTGTACCAAATCATGGTATGACGAGCGAACTCAACTTGCACAAAGACTTTAATAACACAGCCAATAATAATCAGCCATAATAAGACGAAGCCCGCCTGTGCACCAGCCAACGTAGTGGCAACTAATTCACCTGACCCAACAATTGATCCGGCGATAATGATGCCAGGGCCCAAATGACGAATTATATTAATTGAATTTTTTGGTGGCTCTAACGTTTCAACCTGTACGGAGTTTTCTGGATTCTCATTTTGTTGATTGGCACTCACACGCAGCATCCTTGATCACGGTACTGTATTTCTGCATGAAATAGCAGCAATCATCACCGGAATGGCGCACTTTTGGATCGAACAGGCACCCACGTAGTGTTAAGTGAAAACGAGACATCGCGGTGAATGATACGCTGATCCTAATGTGTCCTAATCGCCAGCGGATTGCGTTACCTATCCATCCTGACCGTAACGACGTGATTTCTTCTGATATGAGATGATTTACCAGTGAGAGAGTTGTTAAAATAGCTCGCGTACAGATATTAGGCATGTCTCGATACGCGGGTCGCATATACGCGTTCATTCATCCTGTGCTAAGATGCGTGTCGCTATATATATGGTGCGACTGTTTTCTTGTCATATGCGCACTCGTATCGTTATAAACCGTAATTGATCACATGGTATAGGTGATATACGTAAATCGTAGAGAAGATACGCGTAAGCGCCGATTTATTTTTTACGTGTCGCAGTAAAGCCATTATTACCAGCATCGAAAGAATCCCCGGCAAGTTTATCGGGCGGGGAAAATTTCAATAATTCGGTGCGATTCGCATCATTGCCCCATATCAGCTTAACAAGTTCTGTTTTTTTATCGACTTCCCATTTGCCCTGCACAGTTAATGGAATTGGGGTGGTTAATTTAGCAGAGAGCGTGCCATTTTCCATAATTTCCATGACGCCGGAAAAGCCATTGCTCTTTTGAAAGTTCCATTCACCGGCTAAGATTTTACCGTAGTTAATTTCTTTTTTCTGCCCTAATAAATCTGTAGATTCAGTCGCGTCAATTTTAGCATTTAATTCTTCAATTTGTTTTTTAACTAAGAGCGCATTATCAAGGTCGCCAGTTTTGGTAATATCTTTCATGACCTTGGTTAGGTCTTTAATGGTATCAACGCGTTCAGCATTAACTGCTTTGATATGTTCTCTATTTAATTTATCTTCACTTTTTTCTAATTTATCCATGATGGTTTGCGCAGCTGGGGGCAAGGGTTTTGCTTCCTCGGCAGCGCTGTTGGTCGTAAAAGAGGCTAATCCGCAGATGACAAAAAGAGTGTTAACAATGATTTGGCGCATAGGTACTTTCCATTTTCTAGAGGTGATCGAATTGGCATCGAAAACAGTAACGGTAGTTACTAACGTAAGTAACGCTTCGTCTGCCTTATGGTTACAAGTGATTATCTGCCCACAACGATAATGTCATGCAATTGAATTTAGGTGTTTGTTTGCGCTAAATCGGCAATAACGGTCTGCACTAATGCCGGAATAGTGGCACTTGGGGCAATGGCGGCGACCGGCAAGTTATTCGCTGTCATGGTCGTTGCCGTTTGTGGTCCAATAGCGTAATAGCGGCAGCCGTGCTTGGTCAGTTCGTTTATGTGCTCGGTCCCGAGACCCGCAATAAAGCGTTCGACGGTAGCGGAGGAAGCAAAGGTGACCGCATGAACGGGCAATTCAGGATCAAGATGAAATGGCACTGCGACCGTGCGATATGCTTCTGGGGTTGCCACGTCACAGCCAGCAGCTCGTAACGTGTCGCGTAATAGTGGCCGTGCATTATCGGCTTGCGGCAATAATACGGAAGGAGCGGTTTTTGATAATTGTAAAAGTGACTGTCCTAAATACTCCGCATCAAATTTATCAGGCACTAAATCAGGTCGCAGTCCATAGTGCTGGAGATGCGCACTCGTGCCTGGACCAATCACAGCAATTTTGACCTGAGCAAATGCCCGCGCATCGAGCCCAAGTGCTAATAAACGGTTGCAGGTAAAGCGAACAGCATTGGCAGAGGTAAATACAATCCATTTATAATTAGATAAATTATTGAGTGATTTATCAAGCATGTCCCATGACGTGGGCGGTTCTTGACGAGCCACCGGCGCAGTCACGACTTCGGCACCAGCATCGGCTAATAAATCAGCTAATTCACTAGCTTGGTCACGTGATCTGGTCACAACAATGCGACGACCAGATAACGGGCGATTATCGAACCAGCGAATTTTTTTTCGGTACGAAACCACATCGCCAATAACGGTAATGGCTGGAGCGCCTAATTTTTCTTTTACTGCTAATTCTGGTAAAGTAGCGAGTGTGCCAACGACCACGCGCTGACGACCATAACTACCCCATTGAATTGCGCATGCCGGTGTGTCGCCACTGCGACCATGCGAAATTAATTGCTGACAGTTATAAGCTAATTTATGCATGCCCATGTAGAGCACGACTGTTTCTGTACGTGCTAAACCAGTCCAATCTAAATCATCGACTTCACCTTTTGCTTGGTGGCCAGTTGCGAATGCGACCACAGAAGATGCGGCACGATGCGTGACAGGAATACCCGCGTAAGCAGGAACACCAATGCCAGCCGTGACACCAGGAATAACCGCAAAGGGAATATTGGCTTCTGCCAGAGCGACAGCCTCTTCGCCGCCGCGACCAAATAAAAAGGGATCGCCACCTTTAAGTCGTAAAATATGCCGATGTTTTTGTGCCAATGAAATTAATAAGGCATTAATATCGGCTTGTGTTGTCGACGCGCGACCACCCCGTTTGCCAACAAAATGGCGTTCGACCGTTGAG
>JAHEDF010000284.1 GCA_024641365.1 Planctomycetota bacterium
AGGCGAGGTCGGCTTGAATAGCGGTTGATTCTAAGAGGGGGTCATGGTGGTTGCTGGCGTAGGCTTTTAATTCTTTAGCAAGCTGTCGAATTATGTCACGATGTTCAGCAACATGTATTGCATTAGTCATTTCATGCGGATCGCTATCGAGGTCAAAAAAACTAGCAGGCGCACCGGGGGCCATAATTAATTTGTAATGTTCGGTGAAAGCTCCGAACCACCCACTTTTTGCAGAGCTACCAATGCGTACGACATTAACGTCATGCCAATCGCTGGGCACCATGGCTCCGGTAAATAACGGTGCCGCATTTCGCCCTTCGTTTTGCCCTGCATCTTTTATGCCCATGAGTCCTAAAACTGTTGGTTTAAAATCAACAGAACCGAGTGATTGCATAACCACTTTGCCTGGGGAAATGACACCGGGTGCGTAAATAATAAATGGAATGCGCGCCGACCCTTCCATGGGCACACCTTTGTTATCACGACCATGTTCACCGCACAGATCTCCGTGGTCAGAGGTAAATACGATAATGGTGTGATCTAATGCGCCGGTTTCACGTAAGGCGGTAATAATTTTGCCAACATTATCATCAACGCATTTGACCATGCCAAAATAAAGTGCCATTTGTTTCTGACCGGCACCACCGGATTGCGTGCTGGCATAGGATGGTAAATTATTGCCTGCATTTGTAGCGGAGAGTGGTTTTTCAAAACGTAACAAATTATACATGGTATCATAGGGTGCGCGCACGGTGTTTGGACCATGTGGGTCGGGGATGCTCACATGAAATGCAAAGGGACGTCCTTTATGATGGTGAATAAATTCAACGGTGCGATCAGCAAGAAAGTCTGTGGTAAAAGTTTTTTCATCGGCACCATTTAAGTCATAATTCGGTGTGCCATTTTTATTCGTGCCTCCGACTTGTGGGCCGTCTGGTGTTTCGACTAATTTTTTCCAATGGCCGCGATTGAACATGTATTTGTTATCATCAAATCCAAAGCGTCGTTGTGGTTTCCAACCAGGTTTTCCAGGACCATCTAAATGCCATTTACCAGCATAACCGGTAATATAACCATTATCGCGTAATACCGCGGCATACGTTGTCATATTATCGGTCATGGGTAAATTGTTTGAAATAGCCCCTGTATTTTGTGGGTAATATCCCGTCATCATCGCAGCGCGTGACGGTGTACAGACAGGCGATGTTGCATAGCAGCGCATGGCAATCCCGCCATGTTCGGCAATCCAATCGATATGTGGCGTATCGACCTGCACGCGTGGTCCCCACACATAGGCTTGGTCGTCCGGCAGATGTTTTCGGTAGCAGCCTAAAGTACGGAAATTGTGTTCATCGGTTTGAATGACAATCAAATTAAGTTTATCTGCACCAATAAGTTGTATGTTAGCTACCCCAATGAGACTACCTAGATAACAAAGCGCCATAAAAGAAATGCGTGAGAAGGGCATAGATATTAAACTCATAAGATGCTCCGATGTCCGTATAAATGGATGTCAGTCAGTATGGTCATTATTTTGTATAATAACGTGCTTACCTATCTAAATGTTGTGATAAATGTTCAGAACGTTGAGACAGATACGAGGTAAGTTGCTTCTGTCACATGCATTTATTTGGCGGAATATACGACACGGTATCAGGTAAGAAACAAATCTACGAATTAGTAAATACTTACCAATTATGAAGGGTTATGTGTATTTTGATGAAAATAGAGAAATTGATAAAAAAATTATCTAAGGAGTCGGATTGTCTACGTCACCAGCCTGTAAATGTCGTGGCGATTTATCTATGCCTTCAATAAGATCAATGTCATCACCACCACCAGCGCCTAATTCTTTTAATTTACGAGCGCTGACCAGGACGCGGGATTCTAAGGTGCCGACGGCTTTGTTATAATTATCAACTGCAGTTTCTAAGCCGCTGCGCACGCGGCTGAAATGGTCAATAAAGCCTTTTAGGCGACCATGTAATTCGGCACCGAGGTCAGCGACCTTTTGTGCATTGGCTGCCATTTGTTCTTGCCGCCAACCGTAGGCGACCGCACGCAGTAAAGCAATTAAGGTTGTTGGCGTTGCTAAAATAACGCGGGCGTCGACGCCCGCTTCAATTAAAGAGGGATCGGCTTCTAAAGCAGCGCTGAAAAATGTTTCGCCGGGTAAAAATAACACCACGAATTCGGGTGTGGGCTCTAATTTTTCCCAATAGGATTTAGCGCTTAGTTTGACTAAATGATCGCGAATTTGTCGCGCATGTGCTTTTAGGCGTTCGGCACGGGCATCGCCTTCGACTTCGAGGGCTTCTAAATATGCAGCGAGCGGGGCCTTGGCGTCAACAACAATGGATTTACCACCAGGCAATTTTACCACTAAATCGGGACGTAATTTACCCTCATCACTGTTGACAGAGGTTTGCTGGGTGAAATCACAGTATTCCAACATACCGGCTAATTCGACTACCCGTTTTAATTGTATTTCACCCCAGCGTCCGCGTACGGTTGGTGCGCGTAAAGCGGTCACTAAATTTCGGGTTTCCGTTTGTAATTGTCCTTGACCAAGTGCTAACGCTTTTACCTGTTCCTTTAATTCGCTGTAGGCGCCTACGCGAGATTTTTCCAATTCGCTCAGTGAACCGCCAACTTTTTCTAAAGATTCTTTAATCGGTTTTAAAACGGCATCGATAGCTTGTTGTCGTTGCTGTAAATCGCCTTTTGCGCCCTCTTGAAATTTTTCCAGCGTTGTCTTGGCTAAATCCATAAATGATTGATTATTATGACGCAGTGATTCCGCGGATAACGCTTTAAAGGCGTCAGATAATTTAGTTTGTGCCTGATCCAGTAAGGCAACTTTTTCTTTAGCGGCACGTTGTTCGTCTTCTAAGCGCGTGGTTAATTCGGCGACACGCGTGCCAAGCCCATTATTTTCAGAACGCAAGCGCTCAACTATTTCTGATGAAGATGTTAATTGTTGTTTGATGTCCGCTAATAAGCGCTCGTTACTGGCTAAACGCTCGGACAAAACCGCTTGTTCGGCAAGTCCTTCGCTTTTCGCTTCATTATAGCCATGCTTGTACATTTCTGCGCCACGGGCGCGCATAATTAACCAGGCGATTAGCAGGCCCGCACCACCACCAGCACAAAACCACATAAATGGTCCCATCATGTCTGGTGTGGTGGAGCCTATTTCAGCCATACATCACTTTCACGCAAAAGCGGCTTATTATTACCTGTCAATTATCTGCAATAAGAGCCAACGATAATTATTTACCGTGGCAATTGCGATAAAGCGATCCGGAGCCACAGGGGCATGGATCAGATGGTTTCGGACGATTTGATGGTGAACCGGACACGGTGCGGTTTTCTAAGGCAGCGGCTTCGGCCGGTGAGTGCGGCTTATCTGATCCAGATGCTGCGGCAGCCATCGCTTTAAAGCCACCCGCTTCCAAACTGCCTGCTGGGCCAGTTGGTTCTGGTTCATTTTGCATCTGTACTTGTAGGCGGAAGAATAATTTTGCGACTTCGTGATTAATCAGTTCATTCATCGACGAGAATAAACGATAACCTTCTTCTTTATAACGCATACGCGGATCTTTTTGCGCATAGCCTTCTAAACCAATGGCATGTCGCAAATGGTCCATGGCGTATAAGTGGTCTTTCCAGCGACGGTCAATAACATCAAGTAATATGTAACGCAGAACGTGCTCGTAAATTTCCCCCATTTCATTTTTACGATTATCAACACTAGATTTTATGACACCTATTAAATATTCGAGACAAGCATCACCACCATCCTTAATTGGAATGGTATCTGATTTAGGTGCCTCTAATCCATAGTCTTTGGCGAAATTTTCACTGATGCGATCAGCCAATTCATTACCCCGTGTACCATCTGCTGCCGCTTTTTGCACCAAGTCATCAGTCGCCTTGCGATAAAGACCGAGCAACATTTTTTCGAGCTCTTTGCCTTCTAATACTTGTTGGCGTTGGCGATAAATGACGGTGCGTTGGCTGTTCGCAACCTGATCGTATTCCAATAAATTTTTACGAATACCGTAATGGAATTCTTCCACTTTCTTTTGTGCTTTTTCAACTTGGCGCGTTACCATTGATGATTCAATTGGGATACCATCCTTTAATCCCATTTTCCGCATTAAGTTAGCCATGGTGGGGCCAGCAAAACGTTTCATTAAATCATCATCAAGCGACAAATAAAATCGCGTTGAACCGGGATCGCCTTGACGTCCTGAACGTCCGCGCAGCTGATTATCGATACGGCGACTTTCGTGTCGCTCAGTACCAACAATTCGTAATCCACCGAGTGCGCGCACATCAACATCATGACGTAATGTTGATGGCATTGGCAGTGGCGGGTATCCCGTTTGTCTCCGTTTATTATTAATAGCGGCTAATAATTGTTCATGCGGTGAGCCGCGCATTTTTTCAGCTTCTTCTTCTCCGACAAAATGCTTCACCCATAAATCTAAAGTCGCTTCATCAATTTTATCAGGTGAATCGTGGGGCGTTAAACGCTTGGGCATTAAATCATGCGCTTGCCAATGTTTAAACGCGGCTTCAGCAGTGGTTTTTCCTAATACAATGTCAGTACCACGACCAGCCATGTTGGTGGCAATCGTCACGCCGCCAAAATAACCAGCTTTGGTAACAATTTCTGCTTCACGTTGATGCTGGCGTGCATTCAGCACGTTGTGTGGAACGCCACGTCGCGTCAGTAATTCGCTGAGGCGTTCACTGACTTCAACAGAAATAGTACCAACCAACACCGGTTGTCCGATGGCGTGTAATTCTTGCACTTCATTAGCGATAGCTTCAAACTTTTCGCGATCAGAACCGTAAATTAAGTCGGGCAAGTCATTACGCACAACTGGGCGATTTGGTGGAATAGCAATGACTTCTAATTTATAAATCGCATTAAATTCGTTTGCTTCGGTCATGGCCGTACCGGTCATGCCCGCTAATTTACCATAGAGACGGAAGAAATTTTGCAGCGTAATGGTTGCGTACGTTTGATTTTCTTCTTTGGGCTCGACTTTTTCTTTGGCTTCTATTGCTTGATGCAAACCATCGGACCAACGGCGACCATCTAATGTACGGCCAGTAAATTCGTCAACGATTTTAATCTGCCCATCACTGACTAAATATTCTTTATCTTTATGATAAAGATGGTGGGCTTTAAGTGCGTTATCTAAAAAGTGTGGCAAATGCATGGCTTCGCCATCATATAAATTATCGACGCCAAATAATTTAGCGGCTTTATCAATGCCGACATCGCTCATAGTGATGTGGCGATCTTTAATATCGACTTCGAAGTCGGTTCCGGCTTCTAATTGCCGAGCAACCTCATCAGCTTGCGCATAAAATTGTTTACGACCGACGGCAGGGCCTGAAATAATTAATGGGGTACGTGCCTCGTCGATTAAGACTGAGTCGACTTCGTCGATAATAGCAAAGGTTCGGCGCGTTTGTACCTGCTCATCAAGGGAGCGTGCTA
The DNA here is from genome assembly GCA_024641365.1 of Planctomycetota bacterium. The sequence continues at coordinate 5,522 of JAHEDF010000284.1, forward strand.
AATTATCACGCAAATAATCAAAGCCGAATTCATTGTTGGTACCGTAGGTCACATCGCACGCATATATTTGTTTACGCATGAATGGCGGTTGTGCATTT
>JAHEDF010000285.1 GCA_024641365.1 Planctomycetota bacterium
CGAGTCATGACCTCGAAGCGTTTGATCTCAATAAAGAAAAAGATGAGACAAAAGAGATGTACGGAAAAAACGAATTTGGCTATAGCTGTCTATTAGCCAGACGACTCGTAGAAATTGGTGTTCCATTTATGACGTTAACGCATAACGGTTGGGATGACCATTATGGAATTTACGGGGAAATGGGTGATAGAGCGGTAACGCTTGATCAGGGCGTTGCTGCCCTGATGTCCGATTTACGCGCAATGGGTTTACTAGATAGCACATTAGTTGTGTTCACTTCTGAGTTTGGGCGCAGCGACACCTTAAATAGTAAGGCTGGCCGTGGTCATAACCCAACAGGCTATACCACTTTACTCGCAGGTGGTGGCATTAAGGGCGGCCAAAAATATGGTAAAACCAATGCGATGGGCGGCATTGCCGTAGAAAATAAAGTTCACCCAACGGACTTAAATGCGACAATAGCTTATGCCATGGGACTGCCGCTTGATCACATTGAATTGAACCAAGCTGGTCGCCCATTTCAAATTGCGAATAAAACTGGTAAGCCGGCCACTACGTTATTTTAATTTCACGACACTATCTAAGAGAGCTCAGTTATGAAACCATTCGTCTATAAAATTCTTTTGCTCTCCGTATTCTGTTTGCCATTTGGATATGCGAGCGACCAAAAAAGTGCCGGATCTAAACCGCTCAATGTGCTTTTTTTAGTCGCAGATGACATGAATAGCTGGATTTTGGAAGATCCGCAGCGCTATGCTGGTAAAGTTATTGCACCAAATTTACAGAAATTAGCTAACAGTGGCGTGAATTTTCGTCGTACCTACACTGCTGCCCCAGTTTGTAATCCATCCCGCACCGCATTTTTTTCCGGCATCGCACCGTGGGTTACTGGTGTCTATAATAATGCTCAAGAAGTTGATAAAGCAGTGCCATTAAAAACAGCACTCTCTCTTGCCGGTATGTTTAAACAGGGCGGATATCAGACCTACGGATTTGGCAAAATTACCCATGGTTGGGATCAGAAAGAATATTGGGATATAAAAGTTGGTCACCAACGCGATCCACGCCCACCTGGTGCTCCGCTCATTTCCGTCGGTGCAGGTGAAAATGACTGGGGGCCGATTCATATTCCTGAAGAACAGATGAATACGGCAAAACTCGCTGATCAAGTTATTGCACAACTAAATAAAACACATGACAAGCCATTCTTTCTCGGTTTTGGTTCATTTAATCCGCATATGCCCTGGTACGTTCCGCAAAAATATTTTGACCTTTTTCCGCTCGATAATTTGCCCGTACCAGAATTAAATCCCAATGATTTAGACGATCTCCCACCATTAGGTCTCAAAGTTGCTGGCGGTCATGGTGGATTCACCACTGAGGTATTGAAGGCAGGGTTATTAAAGAGTGGTGTGCAAGCGTATTTAGCCACCTTTGCCTATGTTGATTATCACATGGGACGTGTGCTCGATGCGCTCGACAAGAGCCCGTACAAAGACAATACCGTGGTAATATTTCTCACCGATCACGGCTTCCATCTTGGTGAGAAAAATCATTGGCAAAAAACGACCTTGTGGGAAGAGGCCACGCATACCTTACTGTTTATGCGCGTTCCTGGCCTGACTAAGGCGGGTGGTAATTGTCATCGTTTTGTTTCCTTGATGGATATTTATCCGACTCTAGCCGAAATTTGCAGTTTGACGCCGCCGAGCAATCTCGATGGAAAATCGCTAGCTCCATTGTTGCGGGATCCAAATAGTGAGTGGGAAAGTACCGCCATTACTGGCCTCTGCGATAAAACGCAACCACAAGAAGCATTCATTTCTATTCGCAATGAAATAGGTCGCTACATCCGCTACAAAGATGGACAAGAAGAGTTTTACGATTGCCCTAAAGACCCACATGAGTGGACTAATCAAATAAATAATTCGGCGTTCTCATCGACGATTGAAAAACTAAAAGCCGCACTACCAAAGAATATTGCGGCACCGATGCCAACCGCGCTTGACGATAAAAAAGCGCGCAAACGTGGTAAAGAAGATGATGAATAAAACACACAAACCGAACGACACTCGTCATTCGGTCTGTGCAGTTACTTACCCTATTAGTAAGCACCGTTTAAAAGTCTATTGATGAACCAGCCAACAATTTAAATATACGGCCACGCTGGCGGTAAATTACCCATGGTTTCAAAATCTAAGGTCATATCGATATGACTGACTTGCACCAGCATCGCCATATTTAAAGCGTGCAGGCGCGAATGCATGACGTCGCTTTGTTCTGGGCCAGATAAGGCATGTCCATCAGCGCTATAACGCACTAAATCTAATGCGGTTAAATCTGCCGCTAATGCAAATGATGCTGAGCCTTTTAAATCAGGGTTACATAAATCTAATTCATCGCGCACACTTATTAAACGATCAATTATCGGTGCGGGTGCTTGTTCCAACATGCTCAGCACCGAGAGTGCATCGTAATGTTCTGGCATAACAGCAACTGATCTGGCTTCAGCTTGGCGTAATAAACCCAAGAAACGATCTGCAGCGGCGTCAGCTGGTAAACCGCATAATGGTAATAAATTTGCCGCATTTTGTAAGTGATTGCCGGATTGCAGGCCTGAACTGATAAGGCGTTGATAAATGCCTTCTGCTTGAGCTGTGACTAATTCCGCACTACCTTTAATTTGCAATAATGCGGCGCAGGCTGGTAAATCATCAATGCCAGTTATCCACCAATGGAAGCCCTTCATATGTTTATGAATATTCTTTAAACGCTCTGCTTCCAACATATTAAACGCATGATGTTCCGGATTCATGCGCAGAATCATTAAGGTTATTGGTTCATAGCGGCCACCGTGTTTAAGACCGACGTGATCTAATACTTCTTCTAAGCGCTTATAGTCATGCAAGAAATCAACGACTTTGGTGTGTGTTTGTACGAGCAAGGCCGCTATAACAAAGCGCATCGGTGATTGAAAAGCATCAAACCATTTAGCTTTTTTTTGTAATTCACTACCAATCAGATTGATACGTTTGACCACAGTGACAGGGTCATCAGGACACAAAACTGCGACTTGGGCTGCGAAACGCATCCAATACGCATCGCTCCATGTTTGGTGATCAAAATCAAACGCTGATACGATATCACGGTAGCGTTCTAATGGGATAATGCGGTGTAAATGTTCAGTTTTCATATGGCCTCCTGGCGTAAGCGCTTAGTTTAAAAATGATGGTGAGTTTATGTTTAATGAGACATCCATGTGTGCAGTAAAATCCCTGCTCGATATAAGTGCGTGTTTGTCTGTTCATGTGCCAAAATTATCGCATCCGCTGCACATTCAGCTGCGACATCTGGCCAGCGATCATTAAACACATGATTTATTTCTTTGCGCAACTGGCGGTATTGATTCATTACGTCATCAACTGGGTCACGAAGAATTGCTAACCGTGACAATGCTAAATCATCACCCGATTTCAGTGGTATGCCGCTAAGAATAAACGCTGTTCGCAGTTCGCTGCTATAGGCTATTGTGGCATTAATATCCTTCAGGCCTCCATTAACTGCTTGTAAAATTAAATTTAATGGATCGTTTTGTACCTCATCCTGTTCTGCCAATTGAGAATAAGCATTTTCAATGTTGGTAATAAGTGTGCCGACACTTCCCGGGACCGTGGCTAAAAGCGCCGCTAATGGCAAATCATCTGGTCCACTTGGCCACCAATGATCATTTTTTAAATGCTCATAAATAAATTGAATGCGTTCTACGTCTGCTAAATTTGTAATTGGCTGTTCCGCAATCATCAGCATCATCGCTGTTAATGCCTCAATATTATCACTACGGCGCATGTGTCCGATTCGGATCAGTTGACGTTGTTGTTCAATGTTTTCTTGTAGTGCCTCTTTTGATAAACCCATTTTTTCCGCAACACAAACAATGGCTAATTGCTGTATGGGAGATAAGGAGTTATACCATATCCATTTTTTAAACTGCTCCTGCCGTGTGCGTATTTTTTTCCATTTCACCGCTGCCGCGTCTGCATCCATTAACGGAGTCAACGTGCTGATTTTTAATCGCAGCGAATGCGGCACATCGCTGATCGTTGGACCAATTTTTTCGAGTACTTCTCCGAGGCGTGATTGTGCACCGACCTTGCTCATAGCTTCATTTATCTACGTCTATAATGTATATCAAGACATTTTTATCCTTTTATCTTTTGGGTGTAGTTACCTCATGGTTTGCCAAAGATGGTAAGAGAAATGACGGCTTATTCTGCTGATTTGTAAACCCAACCACCGGTACCGATTGGAGTTACATTAGGTGATGTGGCGACAGCAGCTGCTACGAGCTGCGCCAACTGGCCCTGCCTCTGAAGCCACTCCATCGTAGCCTGATCTGCTCCAGCCGGGCAAATAATGACCGCCGTCGGTGGCAAGGCTGGTAACGCCTGACAGTCAGCCACCACCGTGTCGCAAGCCGTCTGCCACCAAAGTGCTGCCACTTTTCTTTGGGCAGCATCATTAGCACGCATCATTATGACAGCATCAGGATATAATAAGCGCACTAATGCTGGCATTGTGCTCCATCCTCCGCCAACAAAAACCCATGGTCCGGATTGCGGTGGTATGTCGAATACCGCATGGCAACCACTATCCTGTAATTCTTTTATTATTTCACCTCGTTCAAATTTAGTGTGCACATGTAAACGATGTAAAATATGGCGCATGAGTTTTCCCTCATGCCACATATGCGCTAATATACGGCGACGCGCTGTGACCATTTCCTCGCGCACCCGCTGCGCAAATTGACGATGACTTTCATCCTCCTCTATCGTCATAGGCGGCAATACTTCAGAGTGCATAAACGTCGGATGAATCCACATCGATCCTGGGCGAATTCCTTGCCGCGATCCCACCATCACAATTGGCACTACCGCAGTTTTTAAATGGGTCGCTAAAACAAATGCACCTGGTTTAAACCGCGCCATAATACCACTGCGACTACGTTGTCCTTCTGGGAAAACAAATAAACCAATCTTTTCATCTGGCATGGTTATATGCGCATCTTCTTGGTATGATTCAGGTGTGAGCAAATCGCTATTACAAATTCCCGCTGTGCGCGCAGCGACGCCTAAAGGAAAAGCTTTAAATACCCACGACTTTGCCAATAACGTACGATAACCTGGTAACCCACATGCCGCTAAAATGTCTAACATACCTTCATGGTTAGAAACAATAACACGAGCTGAACGCAATGCGGCAACATCACCCCCATAGGTCCAGCTGACCGTTGGCGTCACCCAATAAACAGTTCGCATCGCCCAACGCATCGCTACCGCAATCCAATAACGTCGACCGCCCGGCAATACTAATGCGATTGGAAAAAATAACGGTAATAATAAACAAAAAGAAGCAAAAGCACCATAACCAACAATACTATTAATAACCGTTGCAAAATCGGCTGGCCAATACGGCTCACCATTATCCGTAGCTCTTTTTTGTTTAGCGGTTGATTCGTTACTCATTTATTTAGTCAGAATCATTGTGTTTTATGCTGGGGTCGCGTTTGCACCCATGGCGGTTAACACAAATGC
>JAHEDF010000013.1 GCA_024641365.1 Planctomycetota bacterium
ACACATGCTTATACGTATGTCATTGGGCAAATGGCCATTCGCAGTGAAGGCGGTTTACGTACGCAATATGTCATGTTGCGTGCAGAAGGTCGCGGAGAAGGCGAGGTCATCGCCGATGCCGATCAGGCACTGAAACAAGCATTGCGCGATAAACGCTTAGAATTACCAGCTGGCGTAACGTATCGTTGGGTTGGGCGTTATGAGCAACAGGTCAAAGCTGCAGAAACCATGACTTACGCTTTAGTGCTATCGATCATTATCATGATAATTCTTATTTATATTGGAACGCGCTCATGGTTGACGACAAATATTATTATTAGTTGTAATTTATCTGTTACGACGGCGGGTGGATTTATTGCCGTGTGGTTAGCAGGCGCACAATTAACCACGGCCGTAGCCGTTGGTTTTTTGGTGCTTATCGGTGTTATGTTTAATGATTCAATTTTGCTCGGTTCGTATTTACACGATCAGTTTAAAACGCCACCAAAAGATATGGACGATTTACATAGACGTGTATTTTTAGCTGGTTTACGGCGACGTCGTCCAGCGCTCATGACGAATTGCACCACGCTCATTGCACTTATTCCGGTACTCTGGTCAGATGGACGCGGGTCTGAAGTTATGCGACCAATGGTGCTCCCCATTATTGGTGGAATGATTGCTGATTTAGTATCCCTGTTTTCTGTTCCAGTTATGTACGCATGGTGGTGGGAAAAATGGCTGGCACGCAATAGCAAAACGACGACCGAAGCACACTGAATAAGCTAGGAGAGACAAGGTAACAATGTCGTGCTTATAAAGGCAAAATAGTCACTATGCCGTGTATTTCTTTTATTGACGAATAGCCTAGTATGGGATCTATGAACGCTCCGTCATCAGCCGAGTTGAAAGCCTACCGATTGGGGCAACTGAGCGCGCAACGGTTTGCTGAAATTGAAGAATGGTTGGATGCGTTACCACCGGAAGAAGCAGATCGGGTATTGGAAGACGCAGGTGGGGATGAAACAGGAAGTTTAGGACAGGTAAAAATAAGTCCCGATAATCAGGGTTTTGTTGCGGATGCAGGATTAGGACGTTTACGCGTAGATGATGAATTGGGCACCGGTGGCATGGCGCATGTCAAAGCAGCACGCGATCGTTCATTGGATCGGGTTGTAGCGCTTAAAACATTAAAGCCACGGCAGGCCGGAGAATCACTTGAACAATATCATTTGCGCGAAGCGGCGTTTCGTCGTGAAGCGGCAGTCACTGCTGCATTAGAGCATCCGGCAATTGTGCCAGTGTACGATCTTGGTCGTGCTGATGGACAACCGGCATTTACTATGAAACGGTTGTCAGGCGAATCATTGCACCAGGTTGTCAAAGCAGGTAGTCGCTCACGTGTTGAATTAATTGAAGGATTATTGCGTGTCGCTGAAGCAGTTGCCTATGCCCATAATCGCAGCGTTGTGCACCGTGATTTAACGCCTGCTAATATATTACTGTCCGATTATGGCGCTATTTATGTTTTAGATTGGGGTGTTGCTGCACGAACTGGCGAAGGTGCAGGCATGCACGTGGGAACCGCAGCGTGGATGGCACCTGAACAAAGTCATGGCGCTTCAGCCGATCCGCGTATGGATGTATTTGCACTTGGCGGATTAGTTTTTTTCGCGCTCACTGGCAAGGCGCCGCGCGACAATGGCGTAATTAATTTAGCACCATTATACGAAAACGATGTGCCACCTGGTTTAGCAGCATTGGCACGGCGTTGTTTGTCAGAGGATCCATTAGCACGATATGATAATGCCAGTGCGGTGGCTGCTGAATTACGACGTTGGTTAGATGATGGCATGACCTTAGCACAACAAGCAGGTCCGCTGGCACTGTTGTGGGTGCGTTGTAAGCGTTCCAAGCAAGCACGTGGCGCTTTAATGGCTGGCCTAATTGCCATTATAATTATTGTTGTGATGTCGTGGTGGATGCATGCGGAGCAACGTGCTCAGGCTGAACAACGTCTTGCCAAATTAGAAAAAGAAATTGCGCTAGATCAGCCAGAAGCGTTAAGCGTTGCTTTGGCAGAAGTCAAAGCAATTGCCGCTGAACATCCATCATTGGCTAAAGCAACTCGTTTAGCAGCTAGTTGGCAAATGGCATTAGATTTAGCGCGTGAACAAGAACAGTTAGCAAAACACACGGCACATTTTGCGCAACTATTAGCACGTTGGCGACGCAGTGGTCCGTGGGCTGACGAAATCGATGATTGGCAAAAAGCATTATCAGTAGCTGGCATTGATTTGACCAGTCCATCTGCGGCCGCTGTTCTGGAATCACATCCTTTACGCACGTTATTAGTGCAAGGATTTATTCATTTATGGTATGCAGCTAAAGCAGGTGGACACGAAGAATTAGCCGAACGCAGCGCGCAAGTTGTTATTAACGGTGGTCCTTCACCAGGTTGGAAATCATTAGGCCGCTTATTAGCGCGTACCGAATTTCAGGCTCATCAACCGGTATTTTGTCAATGCGCAGAATCTGACGGCGCCTTATCTGATCCGGCGAGTGCTTCAGCGGTATTATCAATTTATGGCCCAGATAAACGCTTGGTGGAATTTGCTCGAAAAGAATTGGAACGTGAACCAGGATCTTTCTGGCCGTTAATGGCAAGTGCACAGGCTGCTTTAAATGCTGGCGATGTTGTCACCGCCGAACGACAGGCATTTATTGCCTCAGGTTCTGAGCCAGAGAGCATGTACCCACAAATGCTCTTAGCATACATCGCTTTGACGCGCGGTGATTATCCGAGTTTATTAGCGGCAACTAATCGTGCTTTAATCGTAAGTCCACAACATAGTGAGTTATTAGTTTTAAAAGCAGTTGGTCTAGCTCGTAGCGGCAAAAAAGATGATGCTCAACAATTAGTGAATAAACTGGATGCCGGTCATTTACAATATCATTTACAACATCGCGTTGGTCATCCGATGGAACGTGGCGTAGCCGCACTCGTTGCAGCAGGACTCACGATTCCTAAAGCTGATCCTCAATTAGGTCCATTGGTTCCACATCATCATCACGAATAAAAAATCATAAAAACTACTATTTTACTTGGGCAATTTCTTCGCGCTCAATTGGTATAGCAATTGTTTCATTAAATTTAAGCCCAGCTAAATTCCATTCTATTTCGGCAGTCAATTTTTGATCTTTAAAATTTTCAGGGCGCACACTAATATTTATATCAATTTTTTTTGGCTCACTTGCAGGAGCCAATGATTTATTCGATACTTTGGCACGCATTAATTCAGCATCATAGGCAATCGACATACTGGCTTTGGCAACACGCTCAGCACGAATAGCGGGTAACGATACCGCTAGACGAATGACGCGTGATTTTTCATCGTAAACGGCACTATAGCGCGGTTTGGGTCCAAGTAATTGTAATATGGCAGGAGCAATGCGTGCGTCTTCAACTTTAGCTAAACTTTTAATCGTACTTGCTAAGCTGCGTGCAATATCTTTAGCCAGAAGCGGTTTGTCGCTCGCACGCAATTGCGCAAATTCTGATAATGCTGCAGGAGCATCTTTACCCCACGCTGCCACTAAATCGATCGCGACAGAAATAGCAGCTTGAGGACTGCCTGCGGCTTCACCTGCAGCTAAAAAGCCGTCACCAGCAACTAACATTAACGCATGCATGGCATTGGCCATGTCGCCACGTTCAGAACTTGGATTATCGGCTTTGCCATCACTCGGTGCGCAATTAAACGTGCCATCAGCTTTTTGTCTTTTTAATATAGCCGCGCCTTGGCCTGCCCAAAAGGCGGGATATTCCTCGGCCTGTGCTGCCCACCATGCGGCCCATGACTGACTTAATTGCGCGCTGGCATGTCCGATATTTAAGTCATTGCCGGCATAGGACTGCTGTAAATATTTTGCTGCTGCGACAGCGATAGGTGTCTGTCCTAATCCGCAAGCATGTAGTGCCAGCAATCCTCCGCCAGCGCGGCCAGCTCCGCCCATGCCTTTTTGTCCGGAACGCGGGCTGTACCCGATATGTCCGTTGCCAACATTCGAACTGTTTTCGATATACGTGTAAGCCACATCAATAATTTTCTGCGGCACCGTGGCGCCTTCACGTCTTGCCATACCAAGCCCTTGCATGGCCATCACAGTTGTCGCCATTAAATCATCATAATTTAATGAGTTTTTCACATCTTCAAATCCATGACACCAACCGCCACGGCTGGTTTGCGATTTAATTAATTTATCAGTATATTTTTGTAACAGGGCGTAAACAGGTGGTTGTAAGGCGTCGGGAGCTGTGCGATGTAACTCAGCGAGAAAAATAGTAGACTGCGCACATCCCCAGGTCGGTTGCAGCGAAAATGAATCAGAATCCATTATTTGCTGCATGCGTTGTTGAATACTTAGCAATGCTTTTTGATAAGGGCCTCGTCCCAGGGTTGATCCATGTCCAATAAATGCTAATCCAGCTGCGCCTAACATCACGCCATCACCACTGCGGTTAAATTGATAATCCATTTTCCCACTAGCCAAATTGGTTGCTAAAATATTTAAAACTTTTTCCGCAGCGGCCCGCCGTTCAGCAATAGAGGGAGTCGGTGCGGCTGGTGGCTCATTGGTAACAATGTGTTCGCCGGGTATTTTATAAGTGACATCATCATGCGGTGACGTCACGCTTGAGAGTGAAAGCAATCCAACACTAATCATAGCCAATGAACATAAACTAGCACCAACCATAGATAGATAGCGAGACATTACTAACTCCAAATGAGATTGATGGTGACGATCTGTTGAGATGTACAAAAGGCGCATGCTGTGAAATGCACGTTGGTTGACGAATAGAATGATAAAATCTAACTAACCGTGTCGGTAATAATACCATATGCTTGATAGCAGGTTACAGGTAAGTTCTTTGGATTCATATTGCCTATATCTAGCGAATAATGACAGAGTTGGTTTTCTAGGCGCATTCAAAGCGCGAATTTGAGAGCATTTGTTAGGCTATGAAATTGCTCAGTATCATGTCAGCTTGGTGTCAGCTGTGTGTCAGATTTCTTCCAGTTCGCTCCCAGATAATGCATCATACACATACTAAAGATTAACTGAGTGGGTAAAAATGAATTCAATGACTTAACAGGAGAGAGAAAACAGCACCTTACGAAAATGAGGATATCAGGAGACTCGTACTCCCTGAGCGACACCGGCCGACAAGGTCTCAGTGGGACAAAAAATGTGAAGACAGTAACTGAGATCAGTCGGTAAAAGTGGTCGCCATAAACAAGGAAAATTAAAAAGGAACAGGCTGGTGTTTTCACCAGCCTGTTTCGTGTCAATAAAATATATTTATTATTTTTCTTGCTTTGGTCCGAGGCGAGTACGCAGCGCTTCTTCCGCTTGTGCTTTTAACTCTTTGATAATGACACTATTTTTTGCAGAGCCTTCCGGATCCATATGGGTTACTTCAGCAGGCCAATCAAAGGTGTCGGTGCGGAAGCTTGGTAATGGTAACCATGGCATGCCATTAATTTTGAGATTGCCGAGTGGTGCGCGCGCCCAGGCGTAGCGAATGGCGAGCGGTTCTTTGACCAGAGGGCTTGAGATCACGAATTGTTTATTTTGTAGTGCTTTATCCTTCGTTTCGACGACTTCCGCATTGGCCATATAAAAAATGCCAGATTTATCGGCGATAGAAAAGCCTTCAATGTGTGATGAATAATCATCTGGACGGACAGGTTTATCAAAGGTGAGGACGATGGTACCGTCTTTTACTTCAGTCGTCATGTGCGGTGCGGTGTCCCATTCAATAATGTCTTTTTTATAAATTTGTGTCAGTGCCCAACACGCGGCGCGAAAACCTAACTCGACTTTTTTCTTCGTATGCAATTGCGGTATTTTTTGATCGTACGATGGAATGAATACGGTATTTGCAGTATCTGCACAATCAGCGAGACCAAGTCGTTGTGCTTCACGAATAAAGGCGGCTGTAGATAAACCTTCTACCTCAAAATTGGAAGCATTTTGCGCGGTACCACCAGCACATAAATCAATAATCGCAACAGGTAATTTGGGATCATTAAAATCTTCGCGCCAACCATCAACCATTAATTTCATTAAAACACGATAAAACTTTGGTTTGCAGCTGGTGTTCATCATCGAATTATTAAAGCCTTGATGAAAAGCCACGCCGGTAATATTAAATCCTTTAAATACGCCGAACATGCCGTTGTAACAGGCGGCGGCGTCACTGGGGCTGCGGCCTGGGACAGACCAAGTACGAATTTCGCCATTTGGTTTTTCTGGTTTTTTACGTTTAACTTGCACGCCCTTTGCTTTATCGGCCGCGATTTGTTGGTCATATTTTTCTTGCGCAGCGAGGTACTTGTCCATTTGGGCTTTGCGAAAAGCGTCTTCATCAAATTCTGCACGACGTGCATCGACCCACTTTAAATATTCAGCAGCATCTGGGTGATCGGCAAATTTATGACGCGGCACCAGACTTTCGATAGAGGCACCGCCACGAGCTGTGTCGATGATACCAATGGGAATTTGTAAACTACGTTGTAAGCGCGAGCCAAAAACATAACCGATGGCGCCCATATCTAAAGCAACCTCTGGTGTTACGACTTTCCAATTTTTATCGGTATCATCGCCATTAACAAATTTTTCATTCATATTGATTTCAACATATTCCGATTCGGCCCCAGATTGAATTTTGATATAACGAAGCTGTGGCAAATGTGCCATCGACGCTTCAAAATCACCTTGATAAACTGCCTTGAGTCCGAATGCCATATTACTTTGGCCATTCATAACCCACACATCACCAATAAGAATATTGGTCATTTCCTTAACCGCGTCACCAGCTTGCACACGTAACGTTTGTCCAACCGCATTTTCAACCTGGGGTGGAAAGGTCACTTCCCAACGGCCTTTTTCTCCACTAGCGACCCCGTTTTCACTCACCTGTCCCAAAGTGACACTTACTTTCGTATCAGCCGGAGCCCATCCCCAAACGGTGATCGGCTTACCCCGCTGAATCACCATATTATTTTTAAAAATACCATGCACGGTCAGCTGATCGGCTGCAACGAGGCATGTAATAGAGAGCAAGAAAATGCAGGACGTAGCTAATAAGCGCCAGTGAATCATGAAGGAGCCTTTCTGTTACTATTCAGGATCATGTTGTTACGGTTATCGCAAATAGTCTGTCTCGGACATTATGGTTCCTTTTTGAGACTTTAACGGATAGCAAAATAAGGTTCTAGAGCCAAAGTGTTGGCTTTATTCTAACGTGTTAGCATGGAATCAAATAAGGACAGGCGCATGTAACCGAATTTCAGTAAAGGGTACTACTCATGAGCAGTGTTGATACAGGAAGGAGATTAGATGACTAATCGTAATCATAACCGAAGTATATTATCAGCATTCCTGTTAGTGTTAATGAGCTTTTCATGTTGTTGTCGAACATGGACAATGGAATGGCAATTGAGTCCATCGGAAAATAAAGGACGAATGGGTCAGTACACGGTGTCGACACCAATAAAAGAATGTAATTATCATGTGTATGTCCCGCAAAATTACAGTGATGATAAGCCAGCTGGTATATTTATTTTTGTTCATGGCACCGGTTCTGCAGCAGACAATAAAAACTTTCGCTTATCCAAGATATTTTTAGATAATTTACATATGATTGGCATACACATGCAATTTTTAGATGGTAGGCCATCGGTTAATTGTTCTGAAAAAATTAAAGCATCAGAGTATGCTGTAGCTCAAGTCCAAGAAGATTATAAAATAATTCCTGGCCGGGGTGTCATTTCAAGTTTTTCAGAAGGTGGCTATTGGCAACATATGTATTTTAATGTTTATAAAGATAAAATGGCCCCAGACAAACAGTGGCCATTTATGCACCATCACGTAATGAGTGCCAACTGGTCACGGCCAACAGCAGATAAAACTTTTATGAGCTATTATATTGCTTGCGGTAATCCTAAAAAACCAGGAGGCGGAGATAATGGCATAGGATATATGAATCCACTATATGCAATGACCATCAAAGCAGAAACCCAACAAACTTTTTATAGTATGTCAAAGAACCAAGGACATGCGCCCTATAAGGAAGATTTCATCGAGTCAGTAGAGCAATTCAAAATTATAGACGTTATCAAAGCGCCATTCCTTTATGAACCAGACTGGTCAGGGAAAGAACTCGCACAAATTGCAGCTCAAGCAAATGTTCGTAATTTTCAAACGGCCTTGAAAGCGCTTGAAAAGGTTGAGGGGAATAAAACGACTAATAAAGAAAAAGCGCGATTATTAAAAGGAAAAATAGAACAGCGTATAAATGAGGTATGCTCAATGGCCAATGAATTGCTATTAAAAGACATTATACTTACTGAAAATTATATGCCGATAATTTTAAAACAATTAGGCAGCCTTCCGCAAGGAAAAATTTTGGCAGATTCTTGGAATGCGGCTCGGAAAAGCGCTAGTTACAAACGAGCAATAGAGTTGAATTATTCTTTTCGCAATGAGTTTGTAAACCTGATGGGCATTAACTATAAGAAACTAGATTATGGAGTAGTCTATGATCAATATATCCCATTATTAAGGGAGTGCGTACAGGTTGCAGGCGAAAAATCACAACTAGGAAAAATGGCTGTTAAATTAATTGAATTTACAGGAAGCCATCAATGAAATGACGTTAATCTTAGCATTCGATAGAGAGCCATGAATAAAAGGTAAAAAAGCATTTCTAAACAGTGACAACATAAGCTATTAATAAGGAGATGGCATCATGAGTAAAGCTTTAGTAACGACAATTCGCATGAGTATGATTGTAATCTTTCTCATAAACAACTATGCTGTAGCGGCAGAACAAAGCGGGAAGTCAGATGAAAGGGTATTGAAAAAGCAGTCTGAATTTTTATCAACCTTTTTACAAAATAATTGCATCAATTGTCATGGTTCAAAAAAGCAGAAAGGTGATGTGCGATTAGATACTATTAATCCAGACATTGCCAACCATGCAGATGTGGCAAAATGGCAGGATATCCTTGATGTATTAAATACGGGCGACATGCCGCCAAAAGAAGAGAAGCGACCAAATTCTAACGATCTACAAAATGCGATTGGAATTATTACAGATAATGTTCAAGACGCTCATAAGCGACTGGCCGCAACAGGCGGCGTCATTAAAATGCGACATTTAACAAAAAGAGAGTATCTCGGTAGTATCGCTGATCTTTTTGGTGCTGATGTGCCGCGTGATATATTACCAAATGATGTTAGCGCCGGTTTTGACACCAATGGTTCAAATCAGTTTTTTTCGCTGAAGCAGTATGAAGATTTTTATGGTGCGGGGAAAGAAATCGTAAAAAGGAATATAAAATCTTACCTGTCACCATTGCCAAAACCGACAGCTGTACGGCACGACCCTGAAATAATCCCATATAACACAGCAAAGATGCAATATGAGCAACTTCAAAAAGTAATGGAGCTCATAGATGCTAAGGCCCCAATCACTGAAATTATTAAAGTGGATCCTAAAGTGGCAGATGAGGGACAAATAAAATTGTTTGTAAAAAGATTTCCAGATAAGCTTAAAGGTTTACAAGCACGTTACGAGACATTTAAAGATAAACAGGGCATTGCACGTGGATTCTCCTATTCGGTCAATGTGACACCCTGTAGCCTCTATGAGTTCAGCATTAATGCAGAAGAAGTCGGCAATAGTGAAGCACAGATATTAGTAAATAATAAAAATATTGGTTCGGTTAAGTTTTTAGCCGGGCAAAAACAATCATCGAAAATATTGATCCCAATCGGACTCTTTGACTCGACAATTACAATTAGCGTTAATGGCTCTAGGGAAAGCGTATTCGATTACGCAACCATGTCAGGACCATATGCAAATGGCAAACGTGAAATATCATTCTTTGAATCAATTGTGAAATCGGTCGTGCAAAACGAAAAAGCTAGCAATGTGGACATAGCAACAATGCTTACAAAGTTCGCGGATCGTGCTTTCCGATATCAAGGAGTTGATGATTCCTTTATCAGTGGCCTCATGAATACTTACCAATTGGAAAGAAAAACGGGAAAAAGTGTCGCTGATGCAATAATAGAACCGCTAACGGCAATAATATCTGCACCAGCATTTTTATACATTAAGGAGAAAAATGATGGCGTAAGAAAAGTATTGAGTCAGTCTGAATTTGCTATTCGCTTATCATATTTTCTTTGGGGCGCGCCCCCTGATCAAGAGCTCTATGAATTAGTAAAAAAGAATAAGCTGACAAATAAAACCGAATTAATCGCGCAATGTGAGCGAATGTTGGCTTCGCCCAAAGCGGACATCTTTTTGACTGATTTCATTAATCAATGGTCACACATGAATCGTTTTGATGAAATAGACTTGCCCGTTAATCTTATTCGCAACGGCTTTGTTGATTCGGCAAGACAGGAGTTGAGTGAATTCTTTAAAGTCTTGGTGCGTGAAAACTTACCGCTTGATAACTTTATTAAATCCGATTTTGTTGTCGTTAATCAAAGATTGGCTCAGTATTACGGTCTAAAGGTTAGGGCCACCGATAATTTCCAAAAATATTCTATACCTCAAACCACGCCACGTGGTGGCATTTTAACCCAGGCAGCATTTTTAATAATGGGTACATCTGGTGCGCGGACCTCTCCAACCATTCGCGGGATGATTATTCGCGAAAACTTTTTAAATGATACGATCCCTCCGCCGCCACCTGATGTCCCTGCCATAGAACAAGAAAAAAGTCAGAAATTAACGGTCAAACAATTGGTTGAACGACATAAAAATATTCCGCAATGTGCGTCATGTCACAATAAAATAGATCCTGTAGGGTATGGATTGGAGAACTTTGATTACCTTGGTAATTGGCGAGCCAGCGAGGTTTTGGGAGAAGTAGCTATGTCTGGTAAACGCCCAAAAAAGAATGAAAAGGCAAAAGTTCCTGAAACAGTTACTATCAATGCAAGTGGATATGTAGGAGCTAATCAATTTAATGACTTTATTGGTTTGCAAAAAGTACTGCTACAAAATAAGGATAAATTAGCTCAATCAATTTACGAATCGTTATTATCATACTCCATCGGTCGTGACCTTGAATTTGTAGATAGCCAAGATGTAACCGACCAATTAGGATTGCTCAAAAAGAATAATTATCCACTTAAAGAAATGATAATAGCAATTATTTCTTCAAAAACTTTCGCGACCAAATAAACAGGAGTCTAAAATGAGTTCATTTAAAACAATTTCACGTCGTTCATTTTTGTTATCTGCTACGGCTTGTTTGGCCTTGCCGGCATTGGATATGTACGCAGATACATCCGACAGTTCGATTGCGCAAAAGAAGCGAATGGTTTTTTTATCGCAGGGTTATGGACATTTACCTGCGTTTTATCCAGACAAAGCAGGAAAGTTTTCAGAAATTGGACTTACAGAGGGATTGTCTCCATTAAAAAAACATCAAAAGGATTTCTCGCTATTGGGTAATTTATTAAACGTGGGAGCAACTAATCCACATCAGGGAAGTTTGACATTTTTAACTGGTGCTGCTTACAATAATGCGAGATCAATGCAAAATACGATATCGTGCGATCAGATTGCAGCAGAACATCTTTGTAGCGACACTCGTTATCCGCATTTAACTCTCAGCACCAATGAAAAGGAAGGGCATGGAGAACGTTGTTTGTCGTTAGCCTGGGATAAATCAGGCAGTCCTATCGTGGGATTAAACAGCTCATTGGCTCTGTATGAAAAGCTATTTTCAACGACTGAATCCAAAGAGGCTATTCTGCAAAGAATTGCGACTCAGCGGAGCATCCTAGATAGTATGAAAGTAAATGCAAAATCTATAACTTCACAAATTGCCAGCAGTGACAAACAAAAGTTAGAAGAATATTACCAAACAATACGTCAAATTGAAATAAATTTAAAGCGGCAAATTGAGTGGGCAAATACACCAAAGCCGTCAGCACCATTTTCATTTCCTGCTCAAATAGATGGAGAATTAGAAGTCCGGTTAATGTTTGATATGATTGTTCTGGCGTTTCAAACCAACCAGACAGCAGTTTCTTCCTATATGATGCCATCTCAATCGGTGCTCACGAGTATGGGGATTACAATTCCGGTACATGCATTATCACACTATAACATTTCCGAAGAACGGACCGAGGCAGCCGGACAAAGAGATAAAAAATGCACTGAGTTATTTGGTTATTTTTTGGATCGATTAAAAGAGACGAAAGACACCAGTGGTAAACGTATTTATGATAGCTGCATTGTGAGTTATGGAACAAATATTCGATCTGCACACGGAATAAAAGGATTCCCAGTATTTTTATCTGGCGGCGCCATCAAAAATCTTCGTTTAGGCGAAAGCATTATGTTGCCCAAAGATACACCGCTAGCCAATGTCTGGTTAACTTTGCTACAACAAAGTGGTATCAACATTGATAAATTTAGTCACAGTACTGGGCCAATATCGGAATTGCTAACCTAAACACTTTTATCTTTGACGAATTACAAAATAAAGCAAGTGTATGAAGGAAGTTAATTAATATGAAAAAGATTAATACAACAATTATTTTATTATTATTTGTATCGACAATGTCGATACTTATGTCTGTTGAAAGGCCTGAGCCATGGATGGTAATTCCTGACCAGAAAGTTGTGTCGCCAGATTTTACAAAATCAGGAGCGATTGACCCTGCTATTGGCAAGCCTCTATGGGGTGCAAAGTGGGAAGTTGTCGATGGTATGCTCCGTGGTAGTCCATCATCTCCAGAAGAACAAGCCGGGAAGACTAGCCATAACGGCGCAGATCCGCGCTTAATTTTAAGTGCGACGCCAGCAGAATATTTTGCTCAATTTTCTATTCGCTTCATTGGAGGCGAGAAATCTGGTAGTGAAGTACTCCCGCTGATTGACTTAGGCCACCATGTCTGTGCGTTAATTTTAGGTAATGATAAAGGGCTTACTTTGACGATTGACCGAAAATCACAATTAATTGCACAAGATGAATCTTTCACATTTGAGAAGAATAAAAACTATTACATAAGTATCGAAGTTAAGGGGCCAGAAGTATTAATTCGTATTGCTGATGGCTCATTGAGCTACACATTATATGCGTTAAATAATTTCTTAGAGGGGAAAAAGCGCACGCTCGGTTTAGCGGGAGCCATACACAGCATTATTGAAATTGACGAAATGGCTATTTGGACCATTAAAGACGGTTTCCAGAGCAATTGGAGTGAGCGACGCGACACTTTGCCTAAAATAATACCAATTCAACTCAAAGAACCGCCCAAGAAAAAACCAAAGTGAATGTTATTCGGCAAACAACTTTGTGCACACACATATTTCACGAACTCTGAAAAATTTCCACAAGATATTTTACCAAAGTGAATACAGTAAAAACAGAGAAGAATTTATGTGTCAGTAGCGTAGTCTGCTCAATGGGATCAGACCGTACAGGACATAGTGGATAACCAGAACAACCTCGAAAAGACCGGCACGTCATTTTACGAAATAACAATCCACAAAATTGATAATATAAATAATATAGAGGAAGGCTCATATCCAATAAAGGAAAGAGGAAGTAAAAGGCGCTAGTTGTTATTGGGTCAATAGCCGCCCTTAAAAAGTATAATAGTTCGTTTAGCCCGAGGGGAGAGGGCTTTTATCGGGTAAAATTATCATACCTTCGTGTAGCCTAAAATGATAAGCGCCGCAAAATAGATGAACTAAAGAAATATAAAATAGTCATTATATACTTTACTAAAGCCATCACCTAAGAGATAAATTCATTGGTGGCTGAAGATGAGTAGGTTATTGTCGAATAAAACCTAATATGTCATTAGATGATTTATTGTTGTGACATAAATAATAACTCTGCTAAAGAGTATATTATTCCATCTGCAAAGTGGATGATATCCGATCACCCGGGTGCTTCGGTACTGAGGACAAAACACTCAGACTATGAGAAGGCTCAGCTGTTGTTAAATGGTGGTCTACAATTTTGGCAATTTATTGCCATTTCTGTTCATGATGTGACGAATTGGAACCGAAGTAATTGTCGTAAAATAACATCATGTGCCTTAGACTTCCAACAATAACGGAGGTCACCATGTTTTTTGTAATGCCTCAGAGAGCGCAGTCACAAGAAGTCCATCCCCAAGAAGTCCAACCATTAGTTGAGCCACCTTTAGTAGAGCAACACCAAGATCCACGTGATAAAAAGACTAAAGATTACCCTGCCGTTATAGGAATAGGCGTCATTGCCGTGTATGCCGTGTATATTGCGTGCATGGTGATCATGCGGCCAAAGGGACCAGATCCTCTCGTGATGATGCGTGATATATATATTGCAGAGGTTCATTATCAGGGAGGCGGATATCGTGATAAAGATACCGATTGCGTGGGAGAATACGGCCTTCTCTCAGAATTATTGTCCTATCGAAAATACGCCAAATATAATTCATTTCTCGATGAGTTAACGACGGAAGATGCAAACGGGTACTATAAAAACGGATCGTGGAGATATGCAGTTTATGTCCCGGCAACCGATGCATCAAAGGTAATTAAATTTAGGGCTGATGATGTGCCCTTGGATGAGTATACCATTAATCATAATACCCAAGAGCGGGATTTTTTCATTGTAGCTCAAAACATTAATGATTCGACCTGTCTCATAGCCGATGGCTCCGGGCATGTGCGAAAGGCAACAGGCAATATTAAAGAGGATATGCTAAAAATTATTAATTTAGACTATGATCATCGGGGGGATGGCGCTTTTGAGAAAAAGCTTGTTTCTAGGTATTAATAACCCCAATCAGCCTATGTGTTTTTATATGATTATTATGTACGCGAATCAGTAACAAAATATTTTGGCATCATTAATTAGGAACATATCCGCAATATAAACAGCGCTTCAGATTTACTGATAAAACACGATTGCAGTCAGGGCACACGTGTGATGCGGAATTTTGAAGTGCGATTGGTAACGTAATGCCAAGCAACTTTCGAAGTTCATCACAATCAAGTCCGCCATCATTTGTGCCAGCCAAATCATCGATTTGTTTGACTTCCATTTGCAAATCGTTTGGTGTCTTGCCCGTATCGGCTACATATTTTCGCACTAATAAAACATTGAGCATCGACAACATGGCGACATCGTTTTCAAGTTTTTCGATGCGTCGATTTAAGCCTTTAATTCAAGAAGAGTTTTCTATTTCTTGATTTGCTCGTTCGGACATACGCAATTGCATCGTGCGGCTATTTTCATCGATATCGCGAAGGTGATTTGCTTGTGCTTGTTCAGGAAAGATGAAATCAAGGAGGTCCCTGTTTTTAATTCCAAAAGGAAAGGAGTTTGAAGTAAAAAAGCAGGCACATCATTTCAAAGGAGCTGAAATTTTGTGTAACATATTATTTGTATTGCTTATGGTGGTGGGGATGGCGCTGAGTCCTCAGGGAGATCAAACTTACTGGTATCACGATAATAAGCGTAATAAATTTCAAGGCCACTTATGAAGTACGCCGTACTTTCTAAACGCCCACGCGGCAATTTTTCATGTCGTGGCCAACTGCCGTGTTTACATCCTGGACTTGAATCTTGAGCGGCAAGCACCGCGTCTTTGTGAACAGAATTCCATTCTTTCCACCAGACACCACCCGCAAGAAAGCTTGCATATCGCCCGGCTAAAAAAATCTGTGGGTCGGAGGCAACGAACGAGGGGGTTAAACGCCGCTGTCGTATGGTGCGAATTAACGAATGCATGACATGTATGTCAGATTCGCCGGTTACCATGGCGAGATAAATGCCCGCTAAGGTTTCATCACCAGAAAATGAATTATCTGTATTCCAATGAGCGGGGAAATGTGTTGTTGCTTGTTCACCGAGTTTATTCCATTGCGGATTTGCCGCTTTCCAAACGTGTTGCCACCATGTGCGTGTTGTTACTAATCCATCGCCAACCTCTAAGCAGCCTCCCATACAACTTCGTAAGGCAATCACAGCGTGACAGGTCAATTCGGTATCTGTTCCTTGAGCATCTCCCCATGCTAGTGGTTTATTGTCTTTCCCGCGTATTCGTGAAGCTAGAAGCCATTTGATAGCTCGTTCACTCCGTGGTTTAAGCTCTTTGTCCATCGTTAGAGCATAAGCTTCACTCAAGGCGCTTAAACTCATTGCATGCGCTTCAATTGTACCAGCAAGCGAACCATTGAGTTTTTGTTGGGAGCACAGAAAGGCGATACTTTTTTCTAGGAGCGTTCGGTACTCACTGTCTCTTTTGTGTGTGAAACCAGCGCCAAGAAAAGTCAGCGAGATTTGTGCCGTAACAGCAATGCGATCGTCCAAATTCCCGATTCCAGGTTCGCATTTTATTCCCTGTCCACATCTGTCTTGGTATGTGGCGGGATCCCAGTAACCGTTAGCGTCTTGATGCCGTTTAAAAAATTGCAGGCCAGCATCGACGGGGCTCACTATTTTATCTGCTGCAGATGCGAAGCATACCATTAACAAGACTGCAAATAATCGAAGGGTGAGCATCACATGATCCTTATTATGACACGTATAAAGACTAGCGGCATCCTTATTCATTATATCAATAATCGCATCGTTATTAAGTTAACGTCTGAATAATAATCAATTTAACTGTGACAACATGAAAAGTTATGGTTAGTAATTTGGTAATTTTCAGAAGCCTTTATTCTCAAAAACTACCTGGCTCCCTCTGATTATAAAATGCCATTTTCTATAGCCCATTTTGAGCGCTTAAGGCAGTTAGTAAAAGCCCACATAACTTTTCAAAATGATCCGCTATCTCCCAACACGCAGCTAATCACCGAGAGCCACATGGGTCCACATAAACTCACCAATTACGCAAGAAAGCTGTTTATCGTGTACTATAAAAGACCGTTAAGATCATGAATCAGCGGCAGCAGTAGGGTAGCATCTCCTATGAACAACGAAGCACATCAGCCTGACATGCACGAGACCGATCCTCATGAAGGATTTCTGCGTCTGTGGACTAAGCATGAAAGTCAGATTCGGGCGTACGTGCGTTGTTGTTGTCCACGTGCGCAAGAAGTCGATGAGGTCATGCAGGATGTCAGTATCGCAGCGTGGAGAAAATTCTCGACGCTCGATGACCACAATCGGTTCGTGCCATGGGCGTGTCTGATTGCCCGTTATGAAATTTTAATGGCGTGTCGTCGCTTCAGACGAAATCGCTTAGTATTAGCAGAAGATATTGTGGAAATGTTAAGTGACGAAGGCGCTGAGGAAATGTCATTGCGCAGTCAACAATTACAGGTGCTTGATTTGTGTATTAGTAAATTGCCACGTGAACGTAGTGAATTAGCATTGGCCGCTTACGCACAAGATACATCGATGCGTGATTTGGCTGCGCAATTAAAACGAACCGAAGGATCGCTTTATCAATTACTGGCGCGTATTCGTCAGGAATTATTTAAGTGTATGGAAAAAAGTTTAGCCCAGGGGGCAGGTGACGTATGACGAGTGATGAAACAAATTTAATACATAAGTATCTTGATGGCAGTATTAACGCTGACGAATTGGCACAATTAGAAACGCTTTTACGTGGTGATAAAGAAGCGCGCGTCATGCTCAGATCATTAGCCACCATTGATGCGAAGTGGCAACAAATAGCCGTACAAAATCCAGCCGACAAATTCACGGCACCAAATAGAGATAGGCCGCACATCGAACAGAAGCGTTGGTGGCAATGGCGTTCATTAGCTGCCGCCGCTGCGGGTTTAGCCATTGGATTAAGTGGCGCCTCTGCGGCATGGGCAGTTGTTGTGCCAAAATGGAGTGTGCAAATTCGTTCACTACTAACCGAAAGCTTTGAAGGGGATAATGTGCAATTACAAGAACGCTTCCCAACGACCCCTGATACCTGGGGCGGAGATCCGGCGGAAATTATTTCTAGTGATTCTGCTGATGAAGGTGATCATGTTTTACAATTTGGACCGAATCAAAAAAGAAAATATAGTTACATTAATCGTTTAGTCGATGTGGCAGAATTGCAAGATTATCAAGTAGGTACTCAAAAAGAGTTGCGTTTATCGGTGAGTATTCGCACCATTAAACCGACTGTAGAAGCACAACGTTTTAGTTTGCGCTTAGCTGCATTTATCGAATCCCCTAATGCCGTGCGTAGTATCTGGCATGCGGGCGAAGATGTTAATGAGCGGACATTAGGTTTCACCTCACGTTCACGGGTTGTAAAAGATAATAGCAACAATGAATGGACCAGACTGGAAGTTACCATGCGTTTACCAGCCGAATCGCGTTGTGTTGTTATGTCTATTGGCGCGGCAACAGCACATGAAGAGCGATCAGTCGTTGGCTATGATATAGATAACGTGCGCTTAGAATTAATATCGCAACCAAGTACCAATCTTAATTAATTTATTATATTAAATAATTACTATTTAACCATCAGGGTCAGGAATTTAACTATGCGTTTGTATCGAGTATTCTGTATTGGCTTGTCATGCTTAGTAGGCGTTACTTTATCGATGCTTAGTGCCACAGCACAAGAAAGACCAAATATTGTATTATTTTATATTGATGATTGGGCTTGGAATGGTTCACCGGTTCCCATGGATGACACCATGCCGAATTCACACATGCCAGTGTTGAACATGCTGAATGTTGAGCGTTTGGCGAAGGACGGCATGAAATTTCGCAATGCCTATGGCTCACCCCAATGTTCACCTGGTCGCGCGTGCATACAAACGGGACAGTCATCTCCGCGTAGTGGTTATACCGTTTATATGAACGCGAAGGGACAAGAATATTATGACGCAAAAACCTATAAAGGGTTTCCCGTTATTCCCTGTATTTCTGACGAAACTTTAGATCCAAACACGGTAACAATTCCTGAAGCATTAAAAAAGCAGGGTTATGTAAGTGCACATATTGGAAAATGGCACTTACGTGGAAGCCCTGCTGATGAGGGCTACGCTGTTCATGACGGTGATACCAATAACAATCCCGGTAATACGTTAGATGGCACGGTATCAAATGGTATGCCTGCGGACATGACCGATCCGAAATTAATGTTTAGCATTACGGCCAAAGCAATTTCCTTTATGAATGATCAGGTGCAGGCAAAGCAGCCATTCTATTTACAAATTTCGCATTACGCCATGCATGAAGGTCGTGAATGCTTACCAGCTACGCGAGAAAAATATGTTAATCACCCTGCGGTTCAGGCCTATTATAAAGTAAAAAATACATCCGCCGATAAAATAAAACGTAAAGATGACCCTGCTATCTGGCTCGGTATGGGCGAAGATTTAGATGGTCGTATTGGTGCAGTATTAGATCGTATTAAAGAATTGGGTATCGAAAATAATACCTATGTGGTCATGGTATCAGATAATGGCTACCGGCATAAATTTTTACCCGAATTAACCCAACCGCATCACGCCCATAAATGGTGGGTTTGGCAAGGCGGTGTCCGCGTGCCGATGATTGTGAAAGGACCAGGCATTAAACAGGGTTCAGTATTTATGGGCAATGTGGTGAATTATGATTTTTTGCCAACCTTTGTTGACTGGGCTGGTGGTAATCCGGCGGAATTAAAGAATATTGATGGCATCAGCTTGAAAAAATATATGGCTGGAACGGCACCAGATGAAAACTTTTTAAATCGCTCAATTTATTTTCATTATCCCCATTATCGCACGTCAATGCCACATTCCGCGGTTGTTTCTGGTAACTATAAGTTACTTCATTTTTATGAACGCCCAGATATTCCTATGCTTTTTGAATTGAAGCAAAGTGACGGTGAAGTCTATAACATTGCCGATAAATTTCCTGATGTGCACAAAAAACTCTACGATGATATGATGAATTACTTTAAAATGGTCGATGCTCGTATGCCTAAAATAAACCCTGATTATGATGAGGCCGTCTACAAAGCAGATTCTGGATATAAAGAACGTGTCGAATTAGGACCGTTTGTTGGCAATCGTCCATTAGCGGATGATGAAAAATAATACACCATCGTGTACTATGATTAATTAAATAAGATTATCTATTGGCGCAAAACTCGTTGAGGAGTTACCGTTGTGCTAAAATCAAGCTTGCGTTTTATTGTTTTAGCCTTTGTCACGGTAGTGAGTGTATACGCTGAAGTTAACTTCGATAAAAATATCCCGCAATTATCTTTTGCTGCAAATCGTGTAACAGAGGCGCTGGCAGGTGCAAAAGCTACCGTCTCAATTACAATACAGACAAATACTCAAAAACCAGAAGCTTTCGTAATTAGAAAAACCGCACCAGATAGTATACGCATTATTGGCACCGATGCAGCGGGCGCAATGTATGGCGGGTTAGAAGTTGCCGAACAAATTCTAATTGGCGGAGTTAAGAATGTGGCCCCTACCGAACAGCAGCCACATATGGGCATGCGTGGTATTAAATTTAACATTCCGTTGGATGTGCGTACACCTAGTTATTCTGATTTAGGAGACGCGGGCCAATTTAACATACCGCACGTATGGGATTTTGCATTTTGGCAAGAATTTATAGATGAAGCAGCGAGTCATCGCTATAACTATATTTCACTGTGGAATCTGCATCCTTTCCCATCGCTCGTTAAAGTGCCAGAATATCCGGACGTTGCATTAAACGATGTTAAACGAGCGGTCGATTTAGAGCGAAAATATTATGACGGCCGTGGCCAAGATTACGATGCGCCCGAAATTTTAGATCGAACTGAAACAGTGCTATCTATGAGCATTGATGATAAAATAGCATTTTGGCGTAAAGTCATGCGCTATGGTAAAGAGCGTCATGTCGATTTTTATATAGTTACCTGGAATGCTTTTGATTATGGTACAGCGGGAAAATATGGCATTACCGATTCATTGAATAATAAGGTGACAATCGATTATTTTCGAAAAAGTGTAAAGCAGCTATTTATTACTTATCCAGATTTAAAAGGAATTGGTGTTACTGCCGGGGAAAATATGGGTAAGTCCTCAGATTTAGAGAAAGAAGAATGGCTCTATAACAGTTATGGCTTAGGTGTTTTAGATGTCGTAGCGGAACAGCCACATCGGCAAATCACCTTTTTGCATCGTCAGCATGAAGGTGGCGCAAAAGAAATAGCTGCAACTTTTAAAAAGCTGATTGAACATAAACAAATAGATTTCATTTTTAGTTATAAATATGCTAAGGCGCATGCTTATAGTTCCACTGTTCAAAATTTTCATAAGTCATTTGAACGTGATATAAAGGGCGCATCCAATAACTTAAAAACAATATGGACCATGCGTAATGACAGTACCTATTTATTTCGTTGGTCAGCGCCCGATTTTTTGCGCGACTATGTAAAAAATATCCCGAAGGATATTACGCGAGGATATTATTTTGGTTCTGACGGCTGGATCTGGGGGAGAGATTTTATTCACAAAGAGCATCAAGGCCCTCGACGGTTAGAAATGCAATTACATTGGATGGAGTGGTTATTGTGGGGACGTTTGGCCTATGACCCAACTTTGCCCAATGAACGACTCATTGG
>JAHEDF010000286.1 GCA_024641365.1 Planctomycetota bacterium
ACGCTAAACCTTTAGTCATTGCCGTCATACCCAAAGGCACCACACATGAATTTTGGCAAACCGTTCATGCTGGTGTTATTAAAGCTGAACGTGAATTAAATGCTGCCGGCACGCCAATTAAAACTATCTGGAAAGGTCCCTTAAAAGAAGATGATCGTGCCTCGCAAATTGACACGGTGCAAAATTTCGTTGCCCAAGGTGTCAATGGCATGGTGTTGATGCCGCTGGATCGCACCGCTTTAGTCGCACCTGTGGAATTGGCTATAAATAGTAACATTCAAGTCGTTATTGCTGACTCTGCACTCGAATCTGATAAACCCGCCAGTTATGTGGCGACCAATAATAAAGAAGGCGGACGAGTTGGTGGCAAACATTTAGGCACCATATTAAACGGAAAAGGAAACGTCATTTTACTCCGTTATATGGAAGGCTCTGCCAGTACTGAAGAGCGCGAAGCCGGATTTATGGAAGCAATGAAAGAATTTCCTGATATTAAAATTATCAGTAGCGATGTGCACGCTGGGGCGACACAAGAAACCGCGTTAGCGGCTAGTCAAAATTTAATAAGTCGTTTTAAAGATGAAGTGCATGGCGTATTCTGCCCGTGCGAACCAGTCACAACCGCTATGACGCAAGCGCTCACCGAACAAGGCATCAATAAAAAAGTAAAAGTAGTTGGCTTTGATAATACACAACGCCTCGTTGATTGGATGAAAACTGGTGACATTCATGGTTTAGTATTACAGGATCCTTTGGATATGGGATATTTAGCCGTTAAAGCCACAGTTGCAGCCATTCAAGGCAAACCAGTGGATAAATTAAACGCGATGACACCAAAACTCGTAACGCCAGACAATATGGATAAGCCTGAGTTCAATTCATTACTTTATCCCCCTTTAAAAGAATATTTAGGGAAATAACCCCCTTCAATTCCGATGAAAAATTACTGAGGTCGTCAACGATGTAACGTTGGCGACCTCACTGTGTTTCTGGGTCCTTATCGCTTGTTTAGTACATACGAGAAATTTTAGTTTCACATGACGCACAAAATATATTCATGACACCACGCATCGCTCTTAACCATATCGTCAAATCGTTTGGCGCCACCAAAGCGTTGGTCGGCGTTAATCTTGAAGTCGCCCCAGGTGAGGTGGTTGCATTAATTGGTGAAAATGGCGCTGGTAAATCAACGCTGATGAAAGTGCTTACCGGTGCACATCGTGCCGATGCAGGCAGCATGCAATTAGAGGGCGAGCCGTACGATCCAAGTGGCCCACTCGATGCCAGAAGCCGTGGCGTCGCTATCGTATATCAAGAATTAACCTTGGCCCCCCATTTAACGGTGGCAGAGAATATTTGTTTAGGCAATCATCCACGGTTCTGTGGCGTGGTTCGTTCACGACAACAAAAAGCCATTGCGCGCGCAGCCTTAGAGCGCTTAGGCGTTCCACATATTCATGTCGATACGCTTGCTGGATCTTTACCAATTGCCGAACAACAATTAGTTGAAATTGCGCGTGCCCTCACAACGCAACCTAAATTATTAATTTTAGATGAACCAACTTCATCGCTGACAACCGCTGATATTGAACACTTATTCGCCGTCGTGCGACAATTAAAAGCTGATGGCGTCAGTATTATTTATATTAGTCACTTTTTAGAAGAATGTCGCGCAATCGCAGATAAATATGCGGTTTTACGCGATGGCGCCAGCGTTGCATCTGGTAGCATGCATGATGTCGCGGAAGCTGATTTAATTCGCCACATGGTTGGTCGTGATGTCACTGATATTTATCCACGAATTCCTCATGAGCTTGGCGATCCGGTTTTAGAATTACGACAATTAACTGGTCACGGGAAACCGACATCAGCGTCACTCGTATTACGTCGCGGAGAAATTCTTGGCCTTTTTGGTTTAGTCGGCTCAGGTCGCTCAGAAACGGTTCGTGCGTTATTCGGTTTAGACAGCATTACTGGCGGCACGGTTTTACTACATGGCCAACCACAAACCAAACGCAATCCACGACAACGTTTACTGAGCGGCATCGGTTTAGTGAGTGAAGATAGAAAAAACGAAGGTTTAGCACTGACTATGCCGATTGCTGATAATATGACACTCAGTAAATTGCAGCCATTTACGACTGCCGGTTTCATTAATCAGGGACAACAATTAGCCGCCACGCAATCCTTAATGGAACATTTACGCGTCAAAGCCGCTGGGCCAGACCAAGCCATCGGAAATTTAAGCGGTGGGAATCAACAAAAAGTTGCCATTGGTCGTTTGCTCCATCATGGCGCTGATATTTTATTATTGGATGAACCGACACGCGGCATTGATGTCGGGGCAAAAGCACACATTTATGGCCTGATTGGCGAATTAGCCGCGCAAGGCAAATCGCTGATCGTTGTGAGTTCGTATATTCCCGAATTACTTGGTATCTGTGATTCTATCGCTGTTATGTGTCGCGGTGTGTTATCTCCGGCACGTCCAGTCAGCGATTGGAATAATCACAGTATATTAGCCGCTGCAATCGGCGCAGATGAGGATCAAGCCACATGATTTTTTTACCACATCACCTACGTGCTGTAATTTATGACGACGCTTAATCCATCCACGGCGCGGATGCTGTCTCTCTTATCGAAATTGGGACCATTTATTGCGCTCATCGCCTTAATGATTGTCTTTCGTCTTGCTATTGGTGAAGGCATTACCGGACGCACTTTTTGGTCATTAGATAATATTCGCTTAATGTTATCACAAACCACGATCGTTGCGATTGCGGCGTGTGGCATGACGATGATTATTGTTTCTGGCGGGATTGATTTATCTGTTGGTTCGGTGATGGCGGTTAGTTCGGTAACTGCCGGGCTAACCTTAGCCGCTGGTGGAGATCCATTATTAGCAATCGGCGTTGCGATTTGTGCGGGTGCTATTTGTGGCTGTGCCAATGGAGCAATTATTAGTTTATTTGGCATATCACCATTTATCGTCACTTTAGGTATGATGGGAATTGCGCGCGGTACCGCAAAAGGATTAGCGGGCGAACAAATGGTGAGATTTCCTGAATCATGGTTAAAAAATTTAATGCAGCCTATTCCATTTCCGGGCGACTCGGCTGCGTTTAAAGCCTTAATTTTTGCGCCTGGCGTGTGGATTGCCGCGCTTTTAGCCACCTTAATGGCATTTGTTATGGCACGCTCCGTCTTTGGGCGCACTTGTTATGCTATTGGCTCAAATGAAGCCGCCGCTCGTTTGTGCGGTATACGAGTTCGTACTAATAAAATTTTAATTTATGCTTTAGCTGGTGCTATTTTTGGTTTAGCAGGATTGCTTGATTTATCACGACAAAGCCAAGGTAATCCCACCACTGCCATTGGTTTAGAATTAGATGTCATTGCTGCTGTTGTCATTGGCGGGGCATCGCTCGCAGGTGGCACTGGTAGCATTTTGGGCACTCTTATTGGCGCATTAATCATGGGCGTACTACGTGCTGGCACCACACAACTCGCATGGCCAACCTGGGTACAAGAGATTCTTATTGGATTAATTATTGTAGTCGCTGTTGGAATAGACCAATTACGTAATCGTCGCACCTAAGAATACATAATTACGTTATTGGGCTTCTAAAGTTTTTTGTGCGGCTATTATTTGATCAAGACGTTTTTGACAATTTGCCACATACAGTCCCTTTGAATTAATATTGGATTTCTCATATTGAGCAATTTCATCTTCAACGTGCTTTTTCGCTGCAGCCAAGGCTTGTCGTGCTTTATCGGATTGATTGGTTCCCTTCATCACAACAAAATAAGTAAGCGCCTGATTGAAAGGTGCGGAATCGTACAACGGGTTAAATGTCGTCAGGGTTTGTGCATGAAATGCAGCCACATCAATTTTTTCTAATTGTTTGGCATTTTGTAAAATTAAGAATGCATTCCAACGAAAACTTTCATCTTCGTCTTTTAGCCAACTGATTGCTGGGTCTGTTATTTCTTCGACAAATGCGCTACTTAACAACGCTATAACTGCCGTGGCATGATCATTCCATGAATCCAGTGCTTTGGGTTTTGTTATCGCTGGCAGTTTAGCTGCTTTTTTACGCGCTGACCAGTCTGGTTTTTGAGACTCATTTTGCAGCCACGTGGTTGCCTCTTTTCCAGCTGTATAGGATGAACTATAGGTCATCATGCTGCGAAATTGAAATTGTATGTGCTCCGAATCACTGATTTGTTTTGCTGCTAACAAAATAAAATAGGCATTATAACGTTTTTCGTAATCATCGCCTGTAATCCATGGGCGCACCGTTTCAACGATTTCTGGATGCTTAGATAATAAAACTATACGTAATTTTTCTATAAAATCGCCAAATGGACCTTCAAATTCCAATGCATACGTTAATAATTTTATTACATTTGGCTGTAAGGGGCCATTAGCAGACTCCGCTAGCTGATAGGCTGCGTAAATTGCTTCGGCAGGTCGATTACTCTCAACGAGGCTGTCAACCATGGCTTGATTAATTAATGTTGGATCAACGCCTTGATCTCGTAAGGCACGAAATTGTACAACGGCTTCTTTTTCTTTATTGTGAGTTGCTAACCATTTTGCCTGGGCCAATTCCACATCACGTTCTAATAAACCAGTATCTAACCACGGCCACGTTGCACGGTGTTCATTGAGACGGCGCTTCGCATCCTCTAAACGTTGATCGGAAATTAATTGTTTCGTTTCAGCAGCGACAACATCACGTACTAACGAGACGGCCTCAGGATCACGTGGATTAGCCGCCAAATGACTGCCCGCTTGTTGTAATGCTAAACCATAGTCACCACTTTTAACGGCCTGCATGGCAGCTGCTCGCACCGCATTGCCACTGGTTAATAATTCTAAATAAATCAATAATCCAATTAATAAAACGGCGATACCAATAATCCCGATTAATAAACCAGATAATCCACTCTTTTTTGTCGGTGGTAATGAGTCTTTTTCACCGACTGCCGTATCTTTGGGAAATGGAAATGTTGCTGCTGCGCGGGCAGTTGCTGCTGTCGTAGAATGGGACGGCTGCTGTCCGCCAACAGTTGTCATCGGTATCGTAGCCGATTCCTGCGCAGGCTCATGTGCTAAGACCGTCGCAGCGGTTGGACTTGATCCTAACTCGTCACTATCTGCTACCTGCGTAATCGCCGTTGCTGCATCGGCGCCAAATATATGTGGCACCGAACGCGGAATAGAAATGCCATCCAACGCGTGAATGGCGTCTACTAAGGCCTCTGCTGATTGATAACGCTCATCAGGATGTTTGGCTAATAAACGATGTACAATATCTGCAATTCCACCCGGTACATGCGGTGCGAGCGTGCGTAAGTCTGGCGGCATATCATCTAAATGCGCACGTAATAAAGCGACGGTATTTTCGGCCTGAAATGGCGGACGGCCAGTCAGCAAGTGAAACCATGTGCACCCTAACGAATATAAATCACCACGTGCATCAACTTGTTGACCGCGGCAAGCCTCAGGCGGTAAATATAATGGCGTGCCCATAACCGTTCCCGCAATGGTCATCGCCGACGAATCGACCGATTT
>JAHEDF010000287.1 GCA_024641365.1 Planctomycetota bacterium
CGTGCAAATTACTCCTGTTGGCAACACCTTTCAGGTAAACGTTCATGATCGCTCGGCTGCGGTAAATGATGCAACGTGGAAATTGCGCAACGATGCCAATAGCGCCAATGATCCGAGTGGACTCGCGTATCAACGTGGTGGCCGCACTTTACGCACACCAACCTTTATTCTTGGTGAGGAGCCAGTCCATGTTTTAATGCGTGGCTACGGCGTTATTTATGCCTCAATTGGCAATCATATTGTAATTCAAGGCCCATTGCACGGACAGATATTACGCAAGGTTTTACCGCCAAATGCAGCAAAAGGTAAAAAGGATAAAGGTATTACGACTAGGGATGCGAATAGTGACTGGCGTTGGGTATCACTAAATCTTAAACAATATGCTGGCAAACAAGTTCATTTTGAAATAACTCCTGCCAGTGATGATTTTGCCATTGCAGCTATCACACAAAGTAAACAGATGGCGCCACCACAAAGTAATTTTGAATTACCAAATGCCAGTGCACTCACTGATTTACCTAAACATACACAATCCTGGTTAGAACAGGCAATTGATACTTGGAATAAAAATGCGACCGACAATGCGCAAGCTATAGCACTGGTCTCATATATAGTCAGTCATGCTGAATTGTTTGGAGGAACTGATAGCCGAGAACTCCTTAAGTTGCATGAACAACGTCAGGCCATTGCCAAAAACATTCGTACGACGTCTCAATTAGCTATGGCTATGGCTGATGGTGATGGTAGTGATTGGTATATTAATATTCGTGGCGTCGCAAAAGCACAGGGAGACGTGGCGCCGCGTGGTTTGCCAGAATCACTCTTCGGTAAACAACCACCAATAAAAAATGGCAGTGGTCGTTTGGAAATTGCTGAGCGCATGACAACTGCAAATAATCCCCTATTTGCTCGCGTTATGGTCAATCGTATTTGGCATCACCTCATGGGATGCGGCTTAGTGCCTACCGTCGATATTTTTGGTGCCCTCGGAGAACGTCCCACCCACCCTGAATTATTAGATTATCTCGCAACTGAATTTGTTAAACAAAAATGGTCAATAAAGCGCTTAATTCTCACTATTATGTCAACCGCTGCGTGGCAAATGAGTTCTGTTGTTAACCCTGCCTTTGCTGAAAAAGATCCCAATAACATTTATTATCACCATGCTTTAACGCGCAGACTGTCAGGCGAAATGATTCGTGACACCATGTTGCAATTAAGTGGTCAACTTAAAGACACGATGTACGGACGATCAATCCCTGTTCATTTATCGGATTTTATGCAAGGTCGCGGACGCCCTAAAGGCGGACCAATCGACGGTGACGGTCGTCGCAGTATTTATATTGCTGTGCGCCGTAATTTCCTTTCTCCTATGATGCTAGCTTTTGATACACCAATTCCCTTTAATACCATGGGGCGACGCAGTAATAGTAACGTGCCCGCACAAGCGCTCGCATTACTAAATGATCCCTTTATTGCCCAACA
Organism: Planctomycetota bacterium; assembly: GCA_024641365.1. Next base: position 1,486 of record JAHEDF010000287.1, read on the forward strand.
ATGTGAATTGTGGATTAAAAAAATCATCGCGGATAAATCACTGACCACTGAACAACTGATAGCGAAATTGTATACGGATGCATTTGCACATGAACCGTCGGTTCTAGAAAGTGCAGCGGTAAAAGATTTCTTAGGTCCCCAACCACAGGAAGCCGATTGGATCGCACTCGGACACACGCTGGTTAATGTTAAAGAATTTATATTTCTGAGATAGGAACTTACTGATGTTACCATACTCATTATCTCGTCGTTCTTTATTATCTCATGCTGCATGTGGGTTTGGTGCGATTGCATTGCAAGCCTTACTAAGCGATAAAGCATTTGGTGCTGAACCAAAACTGGCAAAAGGTCAGCATTATCCCGGCAAAGCAAAAAATGTCATTTTCCTTTATATGGATGGCGGCGTTTCTGCTGTCGATACGTTTGATCCCAAACCGCAATTACAAGCAGACGATGGCAAACCATTTAAAATGAAAATGGAGCCAACACAATTTAACAACAATGGCAATACATTAGGGAGCCCGTGGGCATTTAAACAATACGGACAAAGTGGAATTCCAGTAAGTGATTTATTTCCACATGTAGCAACGTGTGTTGACGACATGGCCGTCGTCCGCTCTATGACCTCTAATTTTTCTGAACACACTAATGCAAATTATTTCCTGCATACTGGCTCCGGATTACAAGGACGCCCAAGTATGGGCGCCTGGGCCACCTACGGTCTTGGATCTACCTGCCAAAATTTACCCGGATTTATTGTTTTAAACGGCGGTCTTATTCCACCTGGTGGATTAGATTGTTTTAACAGTGGTTTTTTACCCGCTAGTTATCAGGGCTCATTATTCCGCGCCGCTATGGATCCGGTTGCTAATATTAAACGCTTAGAAAAAACAGCTGCTGAACAACAAAGAAAACAAGCCTTAATGAAACAGCTTGACGAACAAGCGCTGCTCTCCCTGGGCACTAATGATGCTATAGAGTCGTCCATTAAAAATTATGAATTAGCCTATGCCATGCAGACGTCTGTTCCCGATTTAATGGACATCAGTGGCGAAACAGCAGCAACCAAAGAACTGTACGGTATTGATAGTAAAAATAAACATACCAGTTCTTATGCTTTACAATGTTTAGTGGCACGTCGACTCATAGAACGCGGTGTGCGCTTTATTGAATTAACCTGTCCGCACACAGGTAATGACCGTTGGGATCAACATGGTAATTTAAGAAAAGGACATCAAGACAATGCGCTTGCCGTTGATCAACCAATTGCCGGATTATTAAAAGATTTAAAATCGCGAGGACTTCTTGAATCGACACTGGTTGTATTTACTGGCGAATTTGGACGTACGCCATTTGCGCAAGGGAAAGACGGTCGCGATCATAATCCATTTGGTTTTTCTTTATGGATGGCGGGCGGCGGCATTAAGGGTGGCACCATATACGGAGCCACTGACGAATATGGTTACAAAGCGGTAGAAGGAAAATGTCAGCTGCATGATTTACATGCAACCATGTTACACCTCATGGGAGTCGACCATTTGCGTCAAACCTATCGCTGGGGTGGGCGTGATATGCGTCTGACTGATGTGCATGGTGAAATTATTCACGATATTGTGCTGTAATTAATTATTTTTTACAACTCCATCCAATCCTTAAATAAGGAATCTTACTATGTTGGCTATTTCAGCCCGTATGTTGCGCTTTGTCTGTATTTTAAGCGTTTTTGTTTTAAGCAGTGCTTATGCACTCGAACAAACTATCACCCATGACATTTTAATAACTGGTGGGAAAACCTATATTTGTACCAATGCCGCTGGTGATAAGGCAACCGTCGTTTGGACCTATGACAAACCATCACGTGAGGGTTGGGTGTTAGCAAACGGCAATGTACTTTTAGCCGTATCCAAAGGGAAGGATTTTCCAGGCGGTGGCGCGGTTGAAGTGACACGAGAAAATAAAATTGTGTGGTCATACAAAGGTGAACAAAATGAGGTTAACAGTATTCAAAAAACCCCTGATGGTACGTATGTTTTAACCGAAGCTGGTCCAAATCCGCGTTTACGTGAAGTCCGCGCAGACGGCAGTATTGCACATGAATTTACACTCGCATGTCAAAAAAGTAACGCACATATGCAGACACGAATGACCAGAAAACTCGCCGATGGCACTTATCTATGTCCACATTTATTAGATTTCGCTGTTATTCAGTATGATAATATGGGTAAGGAATTACATCGCATTGATACGACTGTCGCTGGAGACACCGAGCATAAAATACATAGCTGGCCATTTACCGCCATTCGTTTAGCTAATGACAATACCCTCTGTGGATTAACGCATTCTAATCGCGTTGCTGAATATGATAGTAAAGGTGCCATCGTGTGGTCGATTACTAATGAAGAAGTTGGTGGCATTATTAAAGATGCGTGCGGCATTCAGCGCCTGCCAAACGGCAATACCATAATTAATAGTTATGCAGCAAAACCTGGCGAGGTTCGTTTATTCGAGGTGACGCCTGATAAAAAAATAGTGTGGACATGGACATCCGCTGATAAATCGGGCGTTCACCACGCACATATTATTGCCACCAATGGTGAAGCATTACCCGAACCCGCCTTACGGTAAGTCAGGCTACTTACCTTAAGTAATTTTTTGTTTTTCTCGGTATTCGAGCGCCGACATACCAAACGTTTGACCGAATACTGAATAAAAACGTTGTGGCGAGCTAAACCCGCAGCGAATTGCTATTTTTGCCACCGGTTGATTCGTAGTCAGCAACATATGACAGGCACGTTGCATGCGTGCCCGATGTATTTCGTCATGTATGGTGCGATTGAGTTCTTTGCGAAAACGTTGTTCTAGTGCGCGACGTGATAATCCACTGGCCAATACAACTTCGGGAACATGCAGAGCGGGATGATCATCCTGATGAATTAATCGTAGTGCAGCCAACACCGCCGAATCTTTAGTTGCGAAACTATCACTTGATCCGCGTACCACGATAGGGAGCGGTGGAATAACTACATGTTGAGCCTCTCTCGGCTCTCCATTTTTCATTAATTGATCTAATAAAGCCGCCGCTTCATAGCCCATGCGCTCGGTGTCGCATGGAACGGAGGTTAATGTTGGATTCGACATTTCGCATAAAACTTCTTCATTATCGACGCCCACAATTGCGATATCTTCAGGGACGCGTAAATGTAATTCCGCACATGCCATGGTTAATTTGACACCCATGGAATCATCTGCAGCCAATATAGCGATTGGTAATTCTAAGGTCTTCAGCCAGGTTTTTAAGGCGATACCTGGACCTCCCTGTCGATGCCACCAGGTGCGTGATTTTAGTAAAGTCGGAATTTTTTCCCTACTAATGCCGACTCGATCCATAAATCCTTGCCAACGTCGGTTAGACCATTCACCTTCTGGCGCACCGCAAAATGCAAAGCGGTGATGTCCTGCCGCCAACATATGATCGGCGGCTGCTCGCCCCGTTGCCCAATCGTCATTTGCTGCTGAATGCACGCGTGGATGCGGCAAGGTGCGACAGACATCGACTATCGGTACATTAAGCGCCAATAAGTGTGGTACTTCTTCGGGCATTAAAACGCGGGTGATAATGCCATCGCCATCCCAGGTGCGTTTATCGCGAATACGTGCGAGCGACCAACCATAGCCAAATAATTGCCAATTTCCCAGAGTTCGTGCATAGCGCATAATACCACGCGCCACACCATGGTCATAGGCGGTGCTGACTTCCATAAATAAGGCCACACGCCGTCGCGGACTAAGCATGGTCAACAGTGTGTAGAAAATTGGCTCGGGGGAATAGGCATTTCAACTGACTATCCTGAGTACAACAACAAATTACATCCGCTTATTTTTGGATACCAATTCCGGCTCACTATATCCTAAATAATAAGACACTTACATGGAGGACCGGAGAAACGGAGAAATACTAAGGTGGAAATCCTGTGGTTATTGAAAAAAGTACAGCTTTCCTCTTCGGTTCTCTGGTTCTCCATGTTAATCTGTTGCCATTACGGATGATTTGAGGCGCAATTAGTATGACTTACTGCTTATGCG
>JAHEDF010000288.1 GCA_024641365.1 Planctomycetota bacterium
CCCGGATGCTAATGGTCCAGTAACTAATTTAAGCGATCCGGTCGCAATCTTAGGCGTTCCAATAGCGCCACACAACATGCCAACGGTGCCGTATTCACCAACGTTATCAGCGTCACGGTCTAAATAACCGCCACCTTGGAATTGGACTTGGGCAGGGAAAACACCAGATTTTAAACTGGAACTGGCAGCGGCTTCATTGGCCGTCACGCGGGATTCGAGTAAGTTTGGAATCGCAATAGCTGCGATAATTGCAATGATCGCGATTACGATCATGAGCTCGATGAGGGTAAAGCCTTTACGCATGGTAAGTCTCCTTGGTTGTTGAGTTGGTTGCGTTGTGGGTGCGGTATAACTCTACCACACGATCAACTCTATTGCGCGGACTATGCCAAATTGTTCAGTTTTCTTTTAAGCCCCTTAGATTGTCATAAAGATTCAAATAACTGCTCTTATGACACAGTTATGCGCATAGAAACAGGATTGATACGCTGTGCGATTGCTGTCAGTGACGTTTTCCGTCAGCCTTTTAGTGACAACACACGGCAGTGATGGCTCTAGAACAGGAATAAAGCACAAAGAGCGCAGTGACCACTGGCCAACTGCGCTCTTATCTGTTTTTATGCTTAATGCTGTAACTTATTTAGCGACATACCAAATATTACGGTACACCACCGGATTGCCGTGATCTTGTAATAATAAATGGCCACCTTCCGGTAATTCTGGACGCTTTTTATTGGCACCAGTTCCGTGTTCTATTTCGATATCATTTTGCACCACAACACCATTTAGGCGTACGGTGGCGCGCGCATTTTTTATTTTCATGCCAGCGGCATCGAACCCAGGACCTGAAAAATCAATATCGTACGTTTGCCAACTGAGTGGCGGGAAAATCATATTTACATCAGGTGGTTTCACCGTGTACAGCGCACCACCATGATTATTTGCGAATGGTAAACCAAATGAATCTAACACCTGAAATTCGTAGGTTTGATGAATATAAACACCACTGTTACAACGATCTTGTCCGCGACCGAATGGTTTAAATGGGAGTCTAAATTCTAAATGGAGAGCAAAACTCGTTAATTTATTTTTTGTTAAACAGCCAACTTTTAAATGGCCTTGATCATTCATAGCGCCTTTTTCCCATGCCTCTGCGTTGGTGCCATCGAATAAAATAATAGCACCTTCCGGTGGTTTTGCTCCTAATGTCGGGCTTTCACGTACGATTTTTTTGAGTGAGAACGCTTTACCGCTCGCATCTTTTCCGCTAAATGTGTCGCCGGTAACGGTGCCCTCTGCACCGTTACCAGAAAATGTTGCTGTCGCATCAGTGCGCGTACCGGTCAATTCAGTACGACCCTCGGTGTAACCAGCGCCAGGAAGACCACCTGGTAATAAAACAGCCGTAAATTGTCCATCGCCTAAGGCAATAACTTGGGCGCCAAGTCCCTCACCGCTATATTCTCCCATAATTGCAAAATCGGGGCCTGCTGTTTCTGGAGTCAGTGCCATTTGTTTTTCAGCGGCCTTACCATTTTTTTCAGCGGCAATGAGTTGTATTGGTAGGGAAAAGCTGAGTACACCGAGCAAAACTAATGGCAGAGCGCGATATCGCTGCATAATAAACATATTTAGGAACCTTATGAGGAGTGGTTTTGGGAATAAAAAATACCGAACACCAACGCGTTCGTTGTGAACATGGAGGTGTAAATATCGGTGCCGCAAACAAAAGCGTTCAGGTGCTCCTTGCTTTGAAAATATAGATCGCTGACACGCCATATTTTGCTCGAAACGATCACGAAGCCAGAAAACGATTTAGTCACGCAGTTGTTCCAGAGACAAGGTTCGAGGTAGCACTAAGCGTTTCGTATATGTTTAGTGCTCGCATACACCTATACACAAGGTGGTTGTCCGCCTTCCGACAACGTACTCCAGCTGGCTTTGACCGTGAAAAGTCTAGAGTGAGCGCACATGCATCGGCATTCTTCCGCTTCAAAAACTATAAGTACTTGCCGCACAGCACTGTTGGCAGTGGTTCCAGCTTATAATGAAGCCGAACGCATCGCCCCGGTTATTCACGGTTTGCGTTCGCTTGGACTCACTGTGTTGGTCGTCGATGATGGGAGCCGCGATAAAACGGCTGCGGTAGCGCGTGAGGCTGGGGCGCTCGTCATTCAACAAATAAACGGTGGCAAGGGCACAGCCATTATGGCTGGGTGCCGATTTGCCATCGATAATAATTATCAACGCGTTTTATTATTAGATGGTGACGGGCAGCATGATCCGCTGGAAGCACCACGATTAATACAGGCGGCATTGCATGGTGCCGATTTAGTCATCGGCATGCGCATGCTGAATTTACAACGCCAACCATTATATCGACGCTGCTTCAATCGTTTGAGTAGTTTATTAGTGACAATGGCTGCTGGTCGACGTATTCGCGATAGTCAAAGTGGTTATCGAATATGTGATCCGCGTTTACTATTAACCTTACCCATGGCTGGTCATCGCTACGACATGGAAACAGAAATGTGTATATTAGCTGCCCGCGCTGGTTGTCGGGTTGTTGAAGTACCGATTACCGTAATTTATAACGATAAAATATCTGGTGTGCATCCATTTTATGACACCTGTCGTTTTTTTAGAGCGGTATTAATGAGTCTAACCCGTTGTCGCGGCGGGCGTCGTTTAGCTTCTCGCCAAACATTTAGCGAACCAACAGTAAAATCCGTGGCGATTTCGCACAGTGATACTGATGCGACATTTCAATTTGCTACCGTTGCTGGATAAATTTTTTCTATGGCTGCACAAACGCCACCAACTATTCGTCAATTACCAGATCTAATTGCAAATCAAATTGCAGCGGGTGAAGTCGTCGAGCGTCCTGCTGCCGTAGTGAAAGAATTAGCAGAAAATGCCTTAGATGCTGGTGCTACGCGTATCATTATTCGTCTTGATGATGGCGGTCGTCGTTTAGTTGAAGTGGAAGACGACGGTCATGGTATGCGTAGTGATGACTTACGACTTGCGGTGTCCAGACACGCAACCAGTAAAATAATCACTGCCGATGATTTATTTAAAATTGCTACGTTAGGATTTCGCGGTGAGGCATTGCCATCAATAGCGGGTGTCAGTGAAATGACGCTCGCTAGTCGTACACATGATAAAGCGCAAGGTCACGAATTACGTATTCACGGTGGCGAAGAAGTCGGATTTTCAGCGTGTGCCATGTCGCCTGGTACACGCATCAGTGTACGTAATTTATTTTGGAATGTGCCTGCCCGTTTAAAATTCTTAAAAAGTGAAGCTGCTGAATCTGGACATGTTACTGATCAAGTATTGCGTTTAGCGCTCAGTCATCCGCGGGTTGCTTTTCGTTTAGAAATTAACGGACGCACGGCGATTGACCAGCCAGCTAATGAAACCTTACAAACTCGCGTGCGTTCATTATTTGGTAATGGCTTAGCCGATCAATTACTCGCAGTTCACAGTACCACAGACACCATGCAATTGTCGGGCTTTATTGCCCATCCCCAAGAAGCGCGTCCCACCTCAAAGCGACAATTTCTTTTTTTGAATGGCCGGTTTGTTAAAGATAAACTTTTATTTGCCGCCGTTCGTGATGGTTTTAAAGGGTTTTTAGAACCACGGTTGCATGGCACGGTTTTTTTGCATTTAGATTTGGATCCATCACAGGTCGATGTAAATGTGCATCCGACAAAATCGGAAGTGCGTTTTCGCCGTGAAGGCGAAGTTTTTGCGCTTATTCGTAAAGCATTACAAAGTGTGCTCAGTGCTAATGCCGGTGGATTTTCTTTATTGCCCACCACCAGCAGTAGCGAAAACGAAAAACCAGCTGTGGTGCAACGTACGATTATTCGTCCGGCACCAGCAACAACTTTGCCACCTCAAGTTATCGTCCAAGAGCGATTTATTCCGCCAGCAACGAGAGCGTTAGAAACGCAGGTAACTGCTGTCCCAACTCATGTTGCTGAGTCACCATCAACATCCTACCAAACTAAAGCTGCTGATTCGCCTGCTACTTTATCAGAGCGAGTTGAAAACGGTAAAACACTAACCAAAAAATCAGTACGTGTTCGCCGCGTTTTACAATTGAATCGCATGTATTTATTAATCGAAACCGATGCTGGTGTTCGGATGGTTGATCAACATGCCTTGCATGAAAAAGCATTATTACATGTCTTGGATCCGAGCGTCAGTGATTTATTAGCACATGGACGCCAGGAATTATTAGTTCCTATTACCGTTGAGCTATTAAGTCATGAATCGGCATTGCTAGCGCCGCTTTTACCTGAACTCGCTCGTGTCGGTATCAATGCGACGATTGCTGAAAATGGTCACATACAAATTACTTCGCATCCCGCTGTTTTAAAACGTACCAATTGGCCACGCTTTTTTAGTGATCTGACTGCGAACCCAGATCAATCAAATCCAACTGCTAAATTAACTGAACGCTTAGCGCACAGTGCGGCCTGTCATGCTGCTATCAAAGCGGGTCAAGAATTATCAGCAGAAGAACAATGGGAATTAGCAGAATTATTAAATCATTTTGATGATCTTCAGCATTGTCCACACGGTCGTCCTACCACCTTAGATTTATCATGGGGTGAATTAGAGCGACGTTTTCAGCGATCGTAAAAAGTTGTTTTCAGGTAAATCAGATTTTCTAGTTAATTACTAAAATCCAACGCCGGTCGTGTTAAGACGTACGCGTAAAATATAGCCATCAGCCGTTATAAATAAGGTTTTTCCATCTTCGCCAAATGCGCAATTACTGGTTGCCTGCCCAGTCAAAAAGCGACCTAATTCTTTGCCGTCTTTATTAAATACTAAAACACCGCCTGGCCCAGTTGCAAAAATATTACCCTTTTTATCAACCTTCATTCCATCTGGTAACCCTTTCATTTTTCCAACACGATCAGTTACATCGGCAAAAACTTTTCCTGCGCCAAGCGTGCCATCTGCATTGACAGGAAATGACATCCATATGGCTTTTTGCGGATCTGAATTTGCTACATACAGGGTTTTTTGGTCTGGAGAAAAAGCGATACCGTTTGGTCGGCTCATTGCTTTGGTTAATAATGTAACCGTACCATCCGGTTTGACGCGATAGACACCTTGGAAATCTAATTCTTTATTCGGGTCATTCATTTTTCCGACTAAACCATACGGCGGATCAGTAAAAAAGAGATCGCCATTACTGTGATAGATGCCATCATTTGGACTATTTAATTTTTTTCCGTCATAGCGATCTGCAATCGTAGCAAATCGTGATTGTGGTGCCGACAGTGGCGCATCCATACGAGCCATTTGCCGCAGGCCATGCTGACATAAAACTAAATTACCTTTTGGGTCTAAAATAAGTGCATTTGATCCTGGTTCGTCTGGATTAACACTGTTTGGTCGCGGTATTGGACCGAGCCAGCCACTTTGTTGTAAATAAATACTGGTCCCTTTTCCAGCTTGCCATTTATGCACCTGATTTGGTGGGATATCGCTAAACAATAAGTACCCACTGGTTGCAGATTCTTTTACCCACAA
>JAHEDF010000289.1 GCA_024641365.1 Planctomycetota bacterium
GGTTATTTCTACAAAACCACCAGCATGAAGGCCAAGAAACGCCATAAAAAATAAAATTAAACAGACTCGCAGGTATTGCATTTGTTGTCCTTAGGTTCGGGGGTCGGGGGTCTGGGATCTGGGATAGGGTTGGTGAGTTTACATGAGATTGACTGGCTAGAATGCCTTATTTACTTCCCTACGTATTATCAGGTATTTTGAGGGTTATTTAGCTGCGTTAATTTCGCTTCACTGTTCATCTAGCAACATTGAAGTGAGTTTCAGCGGTACATTATTTTATTACACATTACTTATGGTTTCCGTCTCGACATTAATGTTCTTTCATTTACGCAGCATTCATCCGTGACCAGAGAGATGTGCCGTGTTTCTAGCATCTGCCTGTAGAAAATTGCGCCCTCAAAAATTCATCGAATAAACCAGTAACTGCTGCGTAATCATGTTCTCACTCCTTATTTATTATCGTCATATCATCAGCAAGCGATGGGGTTATTATAAAAGAAAGCGCATCTTGAAAATATATTGAATTCGAATTCTCTGATTCGGTTTGAATTTATACACACTACGGGCAGTTGTCAAAGTCATTCGCCCGTATACTCACTTAATCTCAGCGATAATAAAGGTGGGCATTTTTCTTGGGCGTAGCCGCTGTTTGAGGGATCAGCGTTTGATATTAGTAATGAGCTTTTATCTAGATTTGATTTTTCTATTTCAAATGACATTGATACCATTTTATTGTCTTTCTTAGCAATCTTTAACTCATTATTTTTACCATCACTAATTAATCTGACTCTTGTGTGTTTGTCACCCTTAAATGTTACGGTTAGAGTCACTTTATTTTTGTTTTTCTGACTGTCGTTTTGAGTGACTGACAATTCCATTTCCTTTTGCAAATCACTATTCTTGGATATTTCTGTAGGGCTACCGGCATGAAGGCCAAGAAACGCCATAAAAAATAAGATTAAACAGACTCGTAGGTATTGCATTTGTTGTCCTTAGGTTCGGGGATCTGGGATTAGGGTTGGTGAGTTTACAGGTGATTGACTGGTTAGAATAGCCTTACGAACGACTATGGATTATCTTAGTAAAAAAATAAAATAAACGTCCATTGTTGGCTCAGATGGATTTTTATCATAGAGGAATTTCATTTTAGGTTATAGATTAATGGAAATGATGTGGCTCTCCGATTAAAATTATGGCATTAGCCTCGTCGAATTCGTATTACTTTACCATTTCGCACAACAGCGTTAAGTCGTTTTTCGTTGTACCGTGATAGCGAAATTGGTATAGCATTATTATCTCGTAAGATAACACGCCATTTAAAACCATTTTGAATGGCTGCTTTTTCAGCGACGGATTCACTCTTACCAATTAGAGCGCCGTCTTTAGAATTAGTAATTATTTCTGCGTCTTCCCCACTTAATATGCGGCCAATTAGCACAGGGTTAGAAGAAACTCGTTTACTTTCTTTGCGTACAAAAAAAGCCTTTACCATGCCTGTCTCATTAACTTCGAACCACATATCACCAACACCAACTCCACTCGTACCCTGGGGACGGGAATCCTCTTCGTGAAGTACACTCGTTGAATCAAATACACGAACTCTGTACCGACCATCAGCCTCAATAATTGGATGGCTTGCAATTAATAATACATGTCCAGTCGTTTTTCCCTCTTCTAATACTGGTTTACGCCATGAAAGAATATCGCCTGGTTGAGCATCGGTTAGCCGAGGTATCATTTTCCATAAGCCATCTCCAGCTTCACCAACGCGCTCAAAAGTCTCAAAGAAGGTTGCTGCCAATGGACGCGATTTCCACGGAGCAAGATCTCCGGTTGTAGCGAGATATGTTTCTGGAAAGGTTTTGCGTAACGCGTATCCAATAAAACCAGAACAGTCACAATTAAATCGGCCTCCTCCCTCGTCGATGTCAGTCGAATGTTGGTAACTCGTTACTTTAATGTTTTTAACCATATCCTCTGCTGCAATGAATAATTGATGGCTTGATTTTACGTCCTGGGACTCAGCGCTTAAAAGAAGATTAGGTGCAGCTAACAACATCCCCAGTAGTAAAATAACATGCCAGTGATCCATGGCTTTTTTTAGGTTCTTTATTAGGAGCATTCTGCGAATCCTTGGAAAATTGTAAGGCGAGAAATAATAGTCCGTTAATGCTGATTACGGTTTTTTAATTATGAGCGTCATGGCAAACATCATTTTTTTCTCTATTTTGTTTTCAAAATGATACGCGGTAATATTAATAGAATATTGTCCGGGGTCTAAGCTCTTCATAGTTGGCACCCGTCGAACATCACCGAATATAAAAAACGGCGGTTTTGTTTGACGCTGTTCAGCGTCTACCTCTAGAGTGCCATCTGTCCCAACAAATTTATCATTTATAGTTGTGCTTATAGTTGATATTTTAATATCGCTATACAATTGTACGCTAAATTTTTCCCCCTGTTTTAAAATTGCTGTTCCATTGTTTTCATATTTCTGAGACTCGCCAGATTCACTAATCAGAACGGCGTGCAGCGGATAATTATCTGCGACAAGCTCTTGTTGATGTGGACGAGTTACAATTAAAGACTGATGCGCATGAAGGGTAACATCTTCCCCAGCTTGATTACGGCTGCGTACGTGCCCGTGTTGGACTGCGACCGTGGTACTCTCGTCGGTTTCCGTTACTGTAAATTGTGTACCAACAACTTGTGCAAAGGTATGGGTACCATGGACGATAAATTGCTGTGTCGGCTGTAATGGCTCTACATGACACATTACCTGTCCTGTAAATAAATGCATATCGCCTTTAGGATGAATGACGACTGAACTGTATGGGGCTAGTTCAATGCGAGCCTGTATGTCGTATAGAGTGAGGAGACAGGCCTCTTCTGTTGTTCGTACGGTTTCTCCATACGACACGTGTTTTAAGGCAGTGGCACTAAGTTCACTCGTTTTATCAAAAAGCGCTCCAGAAATAACTGCGGCAGCATATTTATTAGCTGAATCGACAGGCGCCTTGTTTTGATAAAGAAATAAGGAAATTATTAACAGAAATGATGCGGCGAGGCCAGCTACTAGCGGAGAAAAAAGCACAGGTCGACGATTTATAGTTTTCTTTTTATAATTATTTTTATTACTTGCGCGCACATGTGGGAATTTTTCTTTTTTTTCACGCAGTGAATTGATTTGCAAACATTGGATCAGGGCTATGTCTTCAAGGCACATGGCGGTAAAGCGCATGCGAGCAGCACGATCCTGAGCTAAATGTTTTTCCAATACAAGTAGCTCATCATCGTTAATGGTGCCATGAGACCATGACCATATAAGATCGTCTGTCGTCATGGAGCCGTTCCCATTTTTCGCGTAATACACTCGGAAATAGCGTTACGCGAGCGCTTTAATATGGCATAAACAGATTGTAAAGTGCGCCCCAAGTTACGTGCGATCCGTTCGCAGTTTTCTTCATGTAAATAACGGGCAGTAATTACAGCCCGTGCATCTTTTTTTAATTGATCAATACAGTCTGCCATCGCAGCGCGTCGATTTTTGGTTAGATGCTCATCTTGGTCTAATTCTTCAAAACACAGCTCAATTACGTCTGGGGATAAACATCGCTTAAGTCGTCGATCCTTGCGACCGAGTTCAAGTGATTTACGCCGAATAATTTCACGTAACCAATTTCTGGCATGGGCATCTTCTTCTGGAATGCGTGTTGGATCTTCAGCAACAATGAGCGATACTTCCTGAAAGATGTCCTCGGCTAAATGATAATCGTGAGTCAATGAATACGCGTAAGCCAATAGATAATTTTGCTCTTGTTGTAAAAGAGAAACGGTTCTCATCCCCAAATGCGATGTCAGCTTCGCGGTTTGTGTCTTTTTGTTCATTTGTAAGTATTGCATCCTCAGGGGGCGATTAGGCGAAATTTTTTGGGGCTTAATTTTAAGCGCTTGGAGCGCAATGACTTGGGTGATATCGGCTTATACGTATGCTGTTATTCGCAATCAGAAACATGCAAAATTATACCCTCTCCATCACCGGTTTGCCATCTCGCCTACACAGATCACATCTGGTGACCGTGGCGATACTGTAACAACTAAATTTTTTGCCTAATCATGAGAGTAAGTGCAATCTAAGACGAGTGCTGGTTTGTACCGCCAGTGGCATTTACCGTTCTTTCAGGAGGCCCGAAAATGCGCAGAGTGAAAATAAAAGTCGGGCTTTATCTACATGCCGCTTTCAACGTAAAATATTTAAATGGGGTAAATATTTTGCGCTCACTGAATAAACAGTCTTACAATCTAGCTGAGTATAAATCAGCATTTTTAAATAAAAAATATTCTATTTTTATGATTTATTGTTTGCCCATTTAAAAATACAGATGTTTTTTGAGCTATCATTATGAGCCACGCTGTCATTATTCAGGCATGATTTAAGGAGCGTTCTGTGTCCAAGGAATTACATGACAATCTCAAGACGCTTACTGAAAAAGTAATACCGAAAGGAGATGAGAACAATATAAAAAAGAAAAGATCGCATCGCACGCTGGGATGGGGCATGAGTATCGGCTTACATTTGTTACTCGCCTTAGCATTCTATTATTTAGTATTTGCCTCGAAAGAAGAAGACAGCCTATTACCACCGTTACGTGTGATGACAATGCATCCAACTGCGGTTAAAGAACATAAAAATGAGGTCGAACGTACTATTGCAAACAATGTTGAAATTGCGGTATCACCAGAAGCGGATATAGCTAATCCAATTCTAAATTTTAATATCTCGATAGATGAAAATACAATTTCTGACGATATGATAAAAGAGCAAGATTATAAAGATGTCGAAGTGACGACAGTTGATTCTGAATCAGGTTTGACGGGCGCTTTTATGGCCATTAGTGGTCTTGGCAGTACTGGCAATTCAGTAGGTATGTTCGGCAATCGAAGTGGAAGCGCTAAACGTCGCGCTTTAATTAAACATGGCGGAAATAGCGCAAGTGAGAGTGCAGTAGATGCCGCACTGCGTTGGTTTAAGCGCCATCAAAGTCCAGATGGATCATGGGACGTGCAAAATTACCCCAATAATTGCTCAGAAAATTCTAAATGTGAACCTGCTCCGGTTACTGGAGATGTCCATACGAATAACGCCATGACGGGCTATGCGGTTTTATGTTACTTAGGAGCCGGTTACGACCACAAATCGCCAAGTAAATATCAATTAGCAATAAAAAATGGTCTAAAATATATAGTCTCAACTCAAATTAATATCGATGATATTAGAAACAATAATTATGTACTTGCTGTGACCACAATGGCCCTGTGTGAAGCGTATGCGATGACTAATGATTCTGCATTAAAAGGCCCGGCTCAAATTGGTTTAAACCTTATTATGAATCGCCAAACCAAGGAAACTGCAAATGATTCCTATCGCAGGCTTGGATGGGACTATTATATCGGTAACAGAAATGATGCTTCGATCTCAGGTTGGTGTGTAATGGCACTGAAAAGTGGGTTGGGTGCCGGACTCAATGTTGGCAACTCTATGATTGGAGC
>JAHEDF010000290.1 GCA_024641365.1 Planctomycetota bacterium
ATGTAAATTACGCTTTAAACAGGCGATGCCATATAATCCCGATCCACCGCCAACATCTAATAACGTTGAAACACCATGTAATGGTAAACGGTTTGCTAAAATGGGACCAACATTGCGTGCGCGACTTGCTAAAGCCATGGTCAAACGTCGTGCGCTGGCCGCGTGATCCATGGCTGAATCCATGCCATCACGAAAAATAAATGCTGCGCCGCCATCATCAGCAGCAAATCCTTTTGGTTTATTATCCCGTAATCGTTCAACCATTGCCATAACGCCGGGCATATCTGCTGATAAACCGACATAATCATCTATCGCAAATTGACCGCCAGAAACTAAATGCTCTTGTGCTAATTCACTTAATGCTAATTGACCGTCGCGATCAACTAACATACCCATTGCTTTTAAGACGGTAAACATCACGTGAGCTGGTCGCTCTGCTAGGCCAATGGCAGCACGTAAATCAGTGAAGCTCAATGGACCTTGTGCGAGTCGATCAAAAACTTTGAAATGGGCACTGGCGGCAATTAATAATTCACTGCCTAAATGCGCACGATGAAAATCAAAAATTGGTGTGGGATCGGTCAGCGGAGGCGTCAGTGGATTAGTCATGATGCGAGGTTCTAGAGCGGTGCCGCCGCAATTGAAAGCGAGAGCCGTGCCATGATCTCCTCGCTTGAGCGATCATATGCCGCTCCTTACTCTTCTTACAAAGAGAGGCTCGTAATGTCACAGGACCAACAGCCACATAAAGCAAAAAGTACATTTATTCCGTGGCTGATTGCATTTCTGGCAATTATAGGTGCCGTAATTGTTCTCTACCAGTCGCGGATGCTATCGAATAACATACAAAATAAACCCAATAGTTCATCAAATAACGGTCAGGAGATGGAGGCATTACACGCTGAAATTACTAAAATTAAACAGCGTCTCGTTGCATCTGAAAAATTGGTTACTGAAATCGCTGATCTCGAACGAGTTTTAAGTGATGCGCAAAGTGCTTTAGCGGAGCGCGATCGTGAAATAGCAGCCGCTCAGGCAGAAATTAAAGCGCTTAAATCTTCACCATCTGCAACTACATCGTCGTCGTTAGCTGATCAATTAAGTTCGTATTTAAAACAACAGCACACACCGCATTTGTTGATGCTGATGAAAGAGCGCAATATTGGACTCGTCATATCCGCGACCGAACAACAAGCCGTGCTGCTCCTCTGCCAACCTTTCCCCACTGAGGACAACGGCGCTGGCCTTGAGTTATGGAGTTTGTCGCCTCAACCTCAGCGCTTGGCAGTTATCACAAGCACCACAACGGCTTTTACCTGGCCAGCCAATGTCTCAATCAACACACCAATAAGCCTCCATTGGGCGTCAGGTGACCAGGCACCAGGACCGGCTTTTGCCCACAGCACACAGGTAACCTTTAGCAAATAACCCCAGCAAATCCTGAAACGGTGCGTATACTTCAGCAAATATGCTGGTAATCACTGAGTACCATTGTTCATGAAGCCAAAGCGCCTTACAGCTTGCGCTGGCAAACTTTTCGCCAGCATACGCCGCCTTCCTGCGTACTTACTCAGATTTCCTGCTTAGACCGTTTAACCTTATATCCTATAATGACTTACATTATATGGCTCGGTATTTAGCTCTTCACTTTCTCCCGCTATATTGACCTCAATTGCCCTAAACTTACTTCTGGTTTTGCCTACATGAACGCACCCATTGATACTTTGCCGCCTGCGGAACCAGCTACAACGCCAGTTGAAGCCGAATTGCCACCGCCGCCATCAATAATGATTCGTATGTTGCGTACGGTGCGAGTATGGTTTGATAGTCACTCCAGCATGCAATCTGAAGCAGATGGCAGAGTTCCACTTAAAGTGGACTGGCTACGTCTTTTGCCGTTCATTGGCGTCCACTTTGCTTGTTTAAGTGTGTATTGGGTCGGATGGAGTTGGGTCGCTGTCGGCGTCGCCCTAGGCATGTACGTACTGCGCATGTTTGCTATCACTGGCTTTTACCATCGCTATTTTTCACATCGTACTTTTACCACTAGTCGCGTCATGCAATTCTTAATGGGCTGCATGGGAAATAGTTCGGTGCAGCGCGGACCATTGTGGTGGGCTGCTCATCATCGCCATCATCACAAATACAGTGATAAACCAGAAGACAGCCATAGTCCGCGCCAGCACGGATTTTGGTGGGCTCATGTCGGATGGATCAGCGCACATGCCAATTTCCGGACCGACATGAAATCAGTACCGGACCTTGCCAAATATCCTGAATTAGTTTTGTTAGATCGTTTTGATACCACAATCCCAATATTATTGGGTGTCGGCATGTTTTTCCTCGGCTATGGTCTCAACATGTGGTGGCCCGAACTCGGCACCAGCGGCGGACAAATGTTGGTGTGGGGTTTCTTTATTTCGACCGTCGCCGTCGCACATGGCACCTTCACGGTAAATTCACTGACCCACATTTGGGGTAAACAAGATTATCCTTCAAACGACGATAGTAAAAACAGCTTGCTTATCGCCTTAATTACCTTGGGTGAAGGCTGGCATAATAACCACCACTATTATCAATCCACGGTACGCCAAGGCTTCCGCTGGTGGCAAATAGACATCACTTATTATGGACTGTGGATGATGTCAAAACTCGGATTAATCTGGAATTTAAAACCCGTACCAGCTAAAGTTGTCGCTGATCGTGGAAAATTGTTAGAGCAGGAACCTGCTGCGTAATTATTAATAGAATTTTTAACCGAGATTAAAAATTACCGTCTGAGCGATTCCGGAACAAATTCTGGATCCGATGCTTCGGCAATAGCAAGGTCGATTTGAAATTGCATCGTCGCTGCGGGAATGGGGCTTTGATACCCCGTTAAGCAATCTCGTAAGGCTTCAATTGGCGTCTGGTTTTCCGTGCGCGATAGACGGTACGCTTTTACCGCTATGGCTTCTGCAGCACCCGGGGTCAACAAGTGAGGCACGATTGGTTCGAGGGTCGCGGCTTCTTCATCACTAATAATTAATTCGCGGCGCTTACCAAGCGCACGTAATAAGCGTAATCCCTGTGCCGCCGTTGTGGTCGGGAAAATAGGTATGCGCACATCTATACGACCTGGGCGTTTCAAATCGACCTCAATTAAATCGGGTCGACTGCTCGCTAATATCCACACCACTTTACCACGATTTTGTGTGTCTGACATTTCTTCTGCCATCATGGCATAAATGCGACCATTTATGCCACCGGCATCATTGCCACCTTGATCACGTTTTCCTAAGGCTTGGTCTGCTTCATCAATAAAAACAAAACAGCGACCTAAAGCATGAATGAGGCGGAATATTTTTTCTAAATTACCTTCCGTCGACCCGACCCATTTATCGCGGAAATTTTTTAGCTTCACTACCGGAACACCTGCTTCACCGGCTAAACATTCGACCAAAAATGTTTTTCCGGTGCCTACTGGCCCGCACAATAAATACCCCATTGGCATGGCTTGTAATTCACCTTGTTTCCACAAGGCTACATCTTGGCGTAACCATTTTTTAATTGGTTCACCAGCTTCATAGTCATCTAAACTGCGATGTGATTCAATAAATTCGATAAGTCCGGCGCATTCTCGTTCCACCATTAATTTTTTGATGCTGAGTAAATCGGCTTCCACCAATGGATTGTTGGTGTGTTCGCGTAATTTTAATAAGGCTTCCAAGGCACTAAGCGTTGTACCGGCTAATAATGCTGCTGGTTTTGCAAAATCTTCAACAAACGCACTTAACGCCTTGGGGTATTGTGCTTTTAATAATTTGAGCGTCGCGGCAATTTCTTCTGCTGATGGCAAGGGAATGCTAACCCTCGTAGCACGTGGATTTGCTGCGACGAGCGGATGCAAATCACTCATGTTGTCAGCCATTAAAAAAGTAGCGACAGCTTGTTCAGCAATGGCGCCATCACTGGCCCAATCACGAATTAGGCTGGCCATCGCATTTGTTTCCGCTGCTTTATACGGAGTCGCTGGTACCATTAAATCCGCAGAGCGAATTAATACCCCAACCTGGGTACGACCTTGTCCTAACCGTGCTAAATTCGCGGTGTAGCGCAAATAATGGGTAATGAGATCAACCGCTTCTTTCGCGCCGCGTGGCATAGTTGGCGCGTCTTTCATGCGCGACCATTTAGCAATAACATCGCCACCACGTTCAACGCGCAGTCCATTGCCTAAATCATAACTAAACACCACATCAAAACGTGGCAGCATCACCTTAATTAAAAAATCATTGAGCGAGCCGAGTTGACCACCCTCTATCGGCAAAACCATGCGATCATGGACATTACCTGCCAATATAAATTGTGCGGTTGCACCACTTTCGTAACCAGTAATTAAATCTTTTGCCCACGCGGGCAGCGCCGGTGATTGGCTCATTGCGTTACCTGTAATAAAATACCTGCCTGACCACGTAGCCACGAGGAAAGTATTTTTCCATGACTACATACTGTGACAGTCATATACTATTCCTATTGGTCCGCTTAGCCCAATTAGCCCGCTTGCGGACCCATGCTCTTAGGAGCAGTTTGTCCAGCATCTGCCGCTGGTGCTTCGCTCGCGGCAGGTACTGGACTACCATCTAAAGTTATACCTTCTGCTGCTGCAAAATCAGCCAGTGCCATATCGGCTAACGCTTTTTGCTCAGCCTCTTTAATATTCACTTCATTCATGTTGAGCGAATCGCGTGCAACCCGAGCGCGACCAGCTGCTTTATTGCGTTCATCTTCCACCATTTCATGTAAGCGATTGAGCGTATCGCCAGCACCACCAATTTCGCTGATCATGCCACTGGCCATTTCGGTCATTTCTGCCATAGCCTTTTTCATCTTCATATCTTCGATGGCGCCCTTGAGCGATTCCATTTTTGCTTTTGCCGCCGTAATTGCGACATCGCGCGATTTCATTAAATTCTTATAGGTTTCTTCCGCTTGGGTTAACTGCATGCGGTTTTCTTCTAATTCTCTCGTTACCGTTTGTAGGCGCATGGCATATTGTGCAGCGGCATCACGACTTCCGGCACGCAAATGTGCGGTCGTCTTTGCGCGCAGGTCACGTTCTTCAGTTTCTAATTTTTTAACTTGCCCCATCAGGCGTTCGCACAAGCCAGCATGTGATGCTAACCCCTGGTTGTACTGTCCAATTTGTTTACGGAGATTTTCTTTTTCGACTTCAAGTAACGCTTCTGGGTTGCGCTTTTCGATACCAGTTATGAAAAGGCCCAAAAAGCCTTTGAACAGATTGGCGATGCGACTAAACATATTCCTTACTCCCAGGCGCGAAGAATGGTGATTTCTAGCTCAGGAGCAAGGACTCCTCTGAGCAAATGCTGGTCAGCTCCCTCTTAAACAACTAAAAGGACATAACTAAAAGGACATTGCGCGGTCCGCTCCGTGTCCAATTGGCGGATAATTACGTGACGAATCATCCAAAACCAACACCCAATCTTCCTTGTTTGGCGGGGTAAAGACACGCGTGCCACGGACTGGAAATTGACCAAGCCAACG
>JAHEDF010000291.1 GCA_024641365.1 Planctomycetota bacterium
ATAAGCCAGCACTTCCAGCATTGGTTGGTAGACCATGTTGGTAAATGGTTGTTTGGTGGTGGGATGTTTAGCCGTCGCAAGCCACTCTTTAACAATCGTTTCAAATTCCGTGGTCGTCATACCGCCGTGCGATGCCATGACAATTTCTAAAATCGCATGTTCGCCACCAGCTAATGCCGCCTTCATATCGCCTTTCAGCAATGAGGCGAACGGCTCTTTTTCTTTCCATTCCGGATGTTGCGGCGCTAATGCTTTTACGCGATCAATAGCAAAAAATAATTGAAAGTATGCGGGTTGTTCTGCCCATAAGCAGCCGTCGTTATCGAATGTCGCGATACGCTCAGATACGGGGACAAAATCAGCCGAATTTTCGGTGGTTACTTTTTTAACAAATTCAATAATTGACTGCTTGCTCTTACCTTCATTCCAGGACGGGAGCATGTCTGCTGCTGTTAACGGTAAACAGCAGCTGAGCGCTATGCTAATTAATAAAATGATTGAGTTAAAAGTAGTGCGCATGTAAGTCATGATGGCGGGACCTCTTGGCTAAAGAAAAGCATTCCGTAAGTTGGTAAAATATCGTATTTTATTTAATCACAAATAACGGTAGGCAATGCCTGTTTTTTTTCATCAACAGCACTGAGTTTGCATACTCGGTTTTATGTGCTCAAAAAACTTCGTTTAGTTTCTTATTTTTATAGTCTTTCCTATTTCAAACGCTGTCAACGTAAAGAGATCTCATTCTTAACAACAGCTCGTTATCTAGAAACCTATTTAGCTATAAATTATCCTTTTCTAGATCAAACGCACATTTATTGATTAAACCTTAATTCTAAAATTACTCTGCACGAATTGCTTATGCGCCCTCGGGACCATGCCGATCTGTTCATAACACTGCCATTTGTGGCCTTTTATGCAGACACCGTTTCTAAGGATACCTATAACCAATCCGGCAAGCGCATCGACATTCGTAACACCTGCAAGCACTCTGTGGCACCGTATCCGAAGAGGTATTGCCCCCTATTTCCAACCTCCTACCGTCTCGCGCCTAACCATTCTTGTCCTAAATTAAACTGCAGGAGTCACGCCTATGTCATCCTATTCACACCTCACACTTGCTGCCTGCGCTTTGCTGGCTTTTGCAGGTGCACTTGTTGCAGGCGATGCTCCTGCCAAGAAGCCGAACATCGTCGTCATCTGGGGTGACGACATCGGCTACTGGAACATCAGCGCCTACAATCAGGGCATGATGGGTTACAAGACGCCAAACATCGATCGTATCGCAAAAGAAGGTGCGCTGTTCACCGACTGGTACGGCCAACAAAGTTGCACCGCTGGGCGCGCCTGTTTCATCACCGGCCAGTCCGGTTTCCGTACGGGAATGCTCAAGGTCGGACTGCCAGGCGCGAAAGAAGGCTTACAAGCACGTGACGTAACGATTGCTGAATTGCTTAAAGCACAGGGCTATGCAACGGCACAGTTCGGCAAAAACCACCTCGGTGATGCTGACTCGACGCTGCCCACCGCCCATGGCTTCGATGAATTTTTCGGTTCGCTCTATCACCTCAATGCAGAACAAGAGCCTGAAAATCCGGATTATTTCAAAGATCCTGAAATGAAAAAGAAATACGGCACGCGTGGCGTTATCCACACCTGGGCTAACCCGGATGGCACGCAAAAAATCGAAAGCACCGGTCCGCTCACCATCGAACGTATGAAGACGATCGATGAAGAAATCACCAAGGGCGCACTCGACTATTTGGACAAAGCGAAAAAGGCTGACAAACCGTTCTTCCTATGGTGGAACTCCACCCGCTGTCACATCTTCACGCACCTGAAAGAAGAAAGCAAAGGTAAGAGCGGTCTGACGCCCTACATCGACGGCATGCTTGAGCATGACGCGATGGTTGGCCAGATCCTCGACAAGCTCAAAGAACTTGGCCTCGACGAAAATACCATCGTGATGTACTCGACCGATAATGGCGCTGAGAAATTCTCATGGCCTGATGGCGGTGCATCGCCCTTCCGTGGTGAAAAGAATGAAAACTGGGAAGGCGGCTACCGCGTCCCATGTGCCATTCGCTGGCCCGGCGTGATCAAGCCAGGTACCGTCAACAATGATATTTTCTCACACGAAGATATGTTGCCGACCATCATGGCCGCCGCTGGTGTTCCAGATGTGAAGGAACAATTGAAAAAGGGTATGAAAGTCGGCGAGAAAAACTTCAAGGTGCACTTGGATGGCTACGATCTTACTGACGCGTTGTCGGGAAAAGCCGCTAGTCCGCGCCATGAATTTTTCTACTGGAACGACGACGGCTCACTCGTCGGTTTGCGTTACGACAACTGGAAGATCGTCTTCCAGGAACAACGTGCGCACGGGTTTGATGTGTGGGCGGAGCCGTTTGTGACGCTGCGCCTGCCCAAGATATTTAACCTCCGCAGTGATCCTTTTGAGGAAGCTGACCATATCGCCATGGACTACAAACACTGGATGATTGATCGCGTTTTCTTGTTGGTTCCAGCCCAGGAATACATCGGTAAATACCTCGCCACGTTTAAGGAATTCCCGCCAAGCCAAAAGGTCGGAACCTTTGGACTCGACCAAGCCCTGGAAAAGCTCACCTCAGCGGCCACCAGCGGCCGATAATAATTCCCATCTGAAAAGACTGGAAATGGAGCGGGCCGCACCTGAAAATCAGGTGCGGCCCCTTTTTTTTTGAAATTAACACCTCATCAATCTGTATGATAAATAATCAGCCACTTAACCAGCCCATCCATGGTTGGCAGCTGCTCGTCCTGATTGCATCTGGCACTGCCGCACTGATTTTCCAGATTCTCTGGATTAAACAGCTGGCACTGGTCGTGGGTGTCGATGTTCACGCTATCACCACCGGTGTCGGTGCTTTTTTCACCGGGCTGGCCTTGGGTGGACTAATCATTGGACGCTGGGCTGATCGCACCCAACGACCACTACGACTGTACGTATTTTTGGAACTCGGCGTAGCCGTACTTGGCATCTTAACAACTATCGCACTGTCCCATACGGCCGGCTGGTTTGCTGAGCTTGAAGCGCGGAGCTGGCCACTCGCTTGGACACTCATTTTTATCCTGGTCGGAACTGCTCCCTTTTTAATGGGTGGCACTTTACCAGCCATCATTCGCTCGCTCTCGCTGCCTGCAGATAAAATCGGATCTGGTGGCGGACGCATGTACGCCGCCAACACCGCTGGCGCAATTATAGGAGCATTATCGTCATCATTTCTGCTCATCCCCAATTTTGGTATTCATGGGGCCGCAACTTTTGCTGCAGGAATCGGAATATGTGCAGCAGCTTGCGCACTCTGGCTCGACCAAAGGACGCAACCGTTATCACCAGTCGAGCAACAGCCAATAAATACAACGCAATTAGCCAAGAGTGCACCGCTAGCGGTCCTGTGTTATGCCATCGCTGGCGGATTGGCCCTGGGTTATGAAGTCATCTGGTCGCAATCGACCGCTCAATTCACCAGCACGCGGTACTTCGCATTTTCCATCATGCTTGCCACCTATCTGGCTGGGATTGCCATCGGTGCAGCGCTGTTCGCACGGTGGGTTGATCGCACAAAAAATTCCTGGGGCACCTTCGGTTTGCTCATCGCGAC
Source organism: Planctomycetota bacterium (assembly GCA_024641365.1). The sequence goes on from JAHEDF010000291.1 coordinate 3,645, forward strand.
TGCTGGATTTATTGCACTTTTGGAATTCGCACTGCTTGGTCCGTGGCTGACCACATTACAAAATCAGGCCGAGCACGCCGCGTTCGCACTCAGTGATAATCAAACGGTTGGCATGTGTGCACGCTTTGCTGTCGTCGCGCTCTATACCGTATTTATCCCAACTCTTTTGCTGGGGGCTGCGTTCCCAGCAGCGCTGAAATTAATTGTTGATGCTGGCCACATCGGGCGCGATGTCGGCAAAGTCGCTGCACTCAACACTATCGGCGGCATCGTGGGCACTACCGTTACCGGCTTTGTCCTGGTGCCACATTTTGGACTCATTACATCACTGTCCATTTTAGCGATTACCGCCGCGCTACTTGGTGTTATTGCCGCTTGGCGTGGCGCAGCTGGTTGGCGAGGCGCACGTGGTGGTACGATCGCCGTGGCACTTGCCGCCATCATCATCGCCGTCCTGACACCGGCAGATCGCCTCGCAAAATTGCTGGGCGGAACACGCGGCGGCACCATCATTTCCTATCAGGAAGGCCAGGGTGGTACGATCGCCGTGCTGGAACAAGCAGCCGGCAGTAAAAAATTTCGCCGACTGTATATTCAAGGCGTCTCCAACACCGGTGACACGTTACCCTCGCGCCGTTACATGCGTCTACAGGCGTTACTGCCATTATTAATTCACAATGGCGAGCCGACATCTGCGCTCGTCATTGGATTTGGGACAGGCATTACGGCCGGTGCCCTGCTGCAATATCCAGGGCTTGAACATCGCGTCGTTGCCGAACTGCTGCCGGAAGTCCCGCACGCCGCCCACTATTTTCAGGGCAACTATTCAGCCGCCAACGACCCGCGACTCGACATCCGTTTACGCGATGGCCGCCGCGAACTGCTCAGTAATTCACAAACGTATGATCTTATCACACTTGAGCCGCCGCCACCGTCAGCCGCTGGCGTGGCAAATCTCTATTCGACCGATTTTTATGTCATGGCGCGCAATCGCCTGCGTCCAAACGGCATCGTCGCACAATGGCTGCCACTGCCGACGCAAAATGATGAGGACACGCAATCATTAATGCGCAGTTTTTTAGACGTCTATCCCTACACATCGCTGTGGACAACTGAACTGCACGAAATGCTGATGGTTGGTTCCATGTCGCCGCTCGTACTCGACGTGCCACGCATTAGCGCGCGCTTTAATCAGCCGGATGTTGTTGCCGCATTGCGCGATGTGGGCGTTGCTACTCCGGCCGCCTTGTTGGCCAATTGGGTAACCGACCGTGCGGGAATGAAATCCTACGTAGGAAATGCTCCGCCAGTGACGGACGATCGACCACGAATCGAATATGGAAAGTGGGTGCGCAGTGACGAACTGCAACGCGTCCTGCCGCGACTCATGGAATTGCGCACGGAACCACCGTTGCGCAATGCTGATATGAATTTTAATCACTTATTACTAACTGAACGTCAACGCCTGCATCTTTTTTATCAGGCTTCGCTGAATGCTTACGCGGGGCATCGCGACCTGTGGGCCAAGGATATGCAACAGGTCCTGACGGGGGACAGTAATAACGCCTATTACCACTGGTTTGGTGGAACTGAAAATTGAATATGACATGTTTCATGTAGGGTGTATTTAAATAAGCTGACTTACAATAATACTAATACCATTTCCGGATCAAATTTTCCTAAATAGTATTATTAAAGTCTTTAACAATGAGAATACGGTGAGCGCAAGGCATTATGAAGGCATTATTCACACGGAGGAACGGAGGAAACGGAGAAAGAGGATATAAATTAACACTATGTCCCAATGCTATTCGGCTAAGAAACACGTATAATCCAGACAATTCCATCATTTTATAAACTCCGCTCGCGGGCCTTAGCGTAGACGGGATTTCTCGGAA
>JAHEDF010000292.1 GCA_024641365.1 Planctomycetota bacterium
GCCGATGAACGACCTATTTCTATTTACAGTTCTGGAAGTCGATTAGCGCAACAATTATTATTTCGTCACAGCATTGTTGGCGATTTAACAAAATATATTGCTGGTTATTATGATACCACAACCGGACCGAAACGAGAAGCGGACAGCTACAAAGCGATTAGTGAAGCATGGGGAATTGCTCCCGCTAAAATTACATTTTGTACTGATCAACCAGCAGAAGCCGATGCAGCACGCGCAGCAGGATTACAGGCCATAGTTATTATGCGTCCTGGCAATGCTCCCCTGCCTGCTCAATTACCACATCCTGTTCATGCTGATTTGACCCGCATTTAATAATTCTCATTTTTAATAGTTCTCATTAATGCATATCGCCCTCTATCAACCGCAAATTCCAGGAAACACCGGCAATATTGGTCGCCTCTGTGTTGGTATGCATACAACTTTACATATTATCGGTCCATGTGCATTTGATTTTAGTGAAAAAGCATTGCGGCGGGCTGGTTTAGATTATTGGCCAAATTTAAAGTGGCATTTATATGACAATCCAGATGCGTTTTTATCATGGTTAGGAACGCGGCAGCCGTGGTTAATTTCTAAATTTGGACTTCAGTGTTATCATAAAACCACATTTCAAGCTGATGACGTCATCATTATGGGTAATGAGGTCCGTGGATTACCGCCAGAATGGCACCAACGGTGGCCACAACGCATCATCGCGATTCCCATATTAGGACCTGTTCGCTCTTACAATCTGGCAAATGCGACTGCGATGGTGCTGTCCTATGCGCAATCCCAGACAGGTGGATTCGATGATTTCATATCTGTGAAACGGCCTTGAAGAGACTAGAGCAATAAAATGACAGCCAATTTGTATTCAAATGATCCAAAATATGAATGTAATCGCGCCATCTTTGCTTCGTTTGCAACACATTCATGGACTAAAACCGGTGCAGTGCTTGGCATTTTAAGAATTGCAATGCATACTGCCGCTCCCCAATGTTCTCAAATAACGACAAAACATTTATACATACGATAATTAAGCACCTCATTATAGTTGCGTGCTCGGTCCTCTGTGCTGTTGCACCAAGCGCTGAAGTTGAACGCGTCACATTACAACTAAAATACTTTCACCAATTTCAATTCGCCGGGTATTACGCCGCCGACTTATGTGGTTTCTACGCTGATAATGGCTTAAAAGTAGAAATTAAAGAGCTTGTTCCTGGGATGATCGTTGAAAATGAATTAACTGAAGGGCGCGCAGAATTTGCAACATTTAATGCGCAAATATTGCCACGGTGGGCAGATGGCTCTGATTTATTTTTAATGGCATTTATTCATCAGAAAAACCCACATGTGCTCATGGTTCACCACAACAGTCCATTTCATGCTATTAATGACATACTCTCTGTTCCCAAGGAACGCTTAGTTGGTCCCATTACGGATAATGAAATTGATATTGCCGTCGCGCTCAAAAAGTTAGGGCACAATATCAATGATTTTTTTCCGCGAAAAAAGAATGCTGACGATTTACTGCGCTTTATTAAAGGTGAACTGCTTGTTTATCCCGGATTTATTTCCAATGAGCCTATTCGCATACGCAATGCAGGAATTGAAGTTAGAACACTGACAATATTACCTCGCACTACTATAATTCCCGGCGATTCCCTTATCTGTAGCGGAAAATTATGGCGTAAGAATCCAGATTTGGTGAAACGTTTTCGGGAGGCCAGTTTACGAGGCTGGGAATACGCCCTAAGCCATCCACAGGAAATTATTGATCATATATTAGTTAGTCGCATAAGTAGTCATCTTCCACAAAACCGCGCTCATCTTACCCAAGAAGCTATTATCACCACAGAATTAATTGACGCGGATCGCTTTCCATTAGGCCATATAAACATAGACCGCCTGGAAAATATCGCTAAATTACTAAATGAGGCCGGTTTGCCCGGAGCAGTAAAAAGTGACCTCATTTTTGCTCCAACAAATCCTATGACAAATGTGCTGACTTACTTTGGCATCCTTTTAGTGGCAATCGCATTTTGTTTTATATTACTTGCACTATTCACTCGCCGACAACATCTTTCTCTGACAGAAAGTAAAGTTCATTATCAAAATCTCGTTGATACGGCCGATGGCTTTTTTGCATTTCGAGCACATTTACTGTCAAACGAGAAATTACGCATTGAAACAGCCAGTCGGTCTATAGAGCAAATTCTCGGCTTTCCTTTAGCTACCTATAAATCAAATCCTGATTTTTTCCTTGAGCAAATAATTCATGAGGACCGACAGGTATTGATTGATCATTTTAAGGCACTTCTCAATGAGCGACAGGGACGAATACGTCTTCGTATCCGCGTGAATAATCCGCAACATGCTACCCCGCGTAACATTCTGCTTAATGCAACGGCAATGAAAACGACCGATGGATTATCACTTGATGGTATTTGCTTAGACTTCACCAGTGAATCAATGGCGGAACAAGAACGTGCCACATTGCAAACCCAATTAGAAAACTCACAACGTAATGAAAGTTTGGGATTATTAGCCAGTGGAGTTGCCCATGACTTTAATAACATATTAAGTGCCATTCGTGGCAATGCCGAACTCATTTCAAAACAAGTTCCCGTCACCCAACAGCATCGTATGGATAGACTGTTTCAGGCCGTTGATCGGGCATCGGGATTAGTCCGACAAATTTTAGCTTACTCCGGACGTGGACGAATTGAAAGCAAACCTTTATTTCTCGCAGATGAGCTGATTCAAATTGATGAGTTACTAAAGCACGCATTGCCCGAAAATGTAACCACTGATTTACATGTCGAAGATAATTTGCAGCCAGTGATGTTCGATCCAGCGCAATTTCAACAAGTAGCAGTGAATTTAATTGTCAACGCCGCAGAAAGTTATGAGGGACGATCTGGATCTGTACGGGTTATGCTTGATAAGTTTCAAGACTATATTCGATTACGTGTTATTGATCGTGGTTGCGGTATGGATGAGCATACCAAAGCTCGTATATTTGACCCATATTATACTACCAAAAATCATGGACATGGATTAGGTCTCGCAGCAGTACAGGGCATCATCGCTGGGGTGCATGGATCAATTACATGTGAATCCGAACGTGGCAAAGGCACCACATTTACCTTATTATTCACACCTTGTGAATCTAATATCAGTACACGTATTGTCTCGCCGACTACCTCTATCATAGATGGCAGGCAACATGTGTTGGTTTGTGATGATGATGAACTCGTGCGTGAAATCACCACGCAGATCCTTGAAAATTTAGGGTATTCTTGCCTTCAGGCCAGTGGTGGGCGTGAATGTTTAGAAATTATTCAAAACAAACGTTCGCGTATTTGTCTTTTGATTTTGGATTGTCGCATGTCAGACATGGATGGCATTTCTGTATTAAAAGCCATTCGTGAAAAAGGCGATCGTTTGCATGTGTTATTAGTTAGCGGAATGATCAATGTTGATGCGGTTGGATTGCATTTGCGTGATGGTCGTACCCGGTTTCTTTCTAAGCCATTTAGCCAATCACAAATATCCAATATGCTTGAAGTAATATTTGGATCACAAAGTAAACGCAAGCAACTCGACGATTCGTCGCGAACTGCAATTATGATCGCTGACGTAATTCGACAACGTCAAGAAGATAATAACCGTTTAGATTCGTAAACGAGTCGCGGGAATTATTTACTGAATACCGCCCTTGCTACGTAAATAACTAGTAAGTTGTAGGTGTCCGCAATTTGCGGACACCGCTAACGGTGTCCATCCATTACTCGCCTTACAATTAATATCTGCGCCAGCATCTAACAAACATGCTAACATCGTTTGTTTGCCTTTATTAGCAGCCAAATGTAACGGTGTCCACCCGGCTGTGTTGGGCTGATTCAACATCGCCCCCATACCAATTAATGCTACGAGCATGTCCGGCGTATAGAGTTCTGATGCGACATGCACGGCTGTGTTGCCATCATTATCTTTCGCTGACAAATTCGCACCTTTTGCAAAGAGCAATTTAGCCACGGCAACATGGCCGCGTTTAGCCGCCAAATGTAATGGGGTCATGCCGTCTTTTGCGTGCGCGTTGACGTCCGCCCCTTTCTCTAATAACAGACTGACAAGCTCTAATTTTCCAACAAATGCGGCTGAATGTAATTGCGTCCAATCTAAACTATCACGTTTATTAATGTCGATACCATCAAGCGTTGATTCTGGTAAGTTAGGCGATGGTGAAGACGGCGGTATTGATAATTGAGGATTATGTATTGTGCGCGTTGTTGCATCACGCCCTAAAGCCGCCAATAAATTGCGTAATTCTTGAGACGGTCGACTTACTTCATCTGACGATGGGACTTTAATGCCTAAGCGATCTAATTCTTTACGTATTAAATGTTGGCATGAATTTAATTCATCTTCCTGATAACATTTAGACAGTTCGCTTACATCGAGTTGCGCGCGTAATTGTTGGCAATTCGACATTAATTCAGAGATTCTTTCGTCGAAATCACGAAAGCGCGCATTATAAAATTGACATAATAATTTAGTCATTAATCGCAGTGTCTGTTGATCCAATCCGTGTTTTTCGCCCAATTGAGAGAGGCGGTCCGTAACGACAATCGCTGCTGCTAAATAATGTGGTCGTTCAAATTCTTTTTCATCATCACGGAAGTTTTCAAAGAAATCCTTCCAGGCACTATAAACATGTTCGGCAACCGTGTTATCAATTGCAGAAGCGTTCTTACTGTTATTGTTGCTTTTTGTTTTTTCCTGAGCGTCATTACTAAATGGCACTACGGCATCATGCTCTGTTTGCTGTGCCGCTTGCGCTGCCTCACGCTGCAAACGAATCCATCGAGTCGTCAATTGCTGCGCCATTCCCCCTCCTCGCGGTTCGCTTACTGTTACCTACACAACTTTTTTTGCCTTTAAAGGCACCGTTGCTTGGCCACATCCTGTCGTTGTACCACCGTACGCTAGTGCTTACCGTCACGACTATGACCACCGCATTGACTTACCTCCTGATAGGAGCTGGCAGCGCTTTCGGCGGCATGTTACGACATGCGCTTAATTCGTGCTTTACCACTGGACCCGCTGAATCCTTTCCGTGGGGAATTGTGACCGTCAATATTATTGGTTGTTTGTTGATGGGTATTGCGTTTGCCGCTATTGATCGAACGCCAGTAAAGTTTTTCATAATGACTGGTGTACTAGGTGGATTTACTACATTTTCGGCTTTTAGTGTCATCACATTAGAATTAACGCAAAGTGGACGGTGGGATTTAGCAGCAGCCTATATTGCGACATCGGTTGTTGGTTGTCTCGTTGCCGTAACCATTGGCTTTTACATTACCACATCCGTATTCGGCTCCACGACAACACCGTCTTAAATTAGAACTCATCCCAAAAATACTGGCGAGAGCAACGAAGCGGATCGGGCGCATCCACCTAGGCGACAAAACTGAAGGAATAGCAGACCTATTTCGAGGTTTTGGCAACGACGGTGGGGCGTC
>JAHEDF010000293.1 GCA_024641365.1 Planctomycetota bacterium
AAAATTACTGAACTTGGTCGACCATTTACCGAAACGCCCAAAACAATTATCAGGTGGCCAACGACAACGTGTCGCTTTAGGGCGGGCAATCGTGCGCAAACCACAGGTATTTTTGTTTGATGAACCGCTGTCAAATTTAGATGCAAAATTGCGTACCGATATGCGGTATGAATTAAAAACACTGCAAACACGCTTACGTACCACCATGGTCTATGTTACGCACGACCAAGTCGAAGCCATGACCCTGGGTGATCGCATTACCGTTATGTCAAATGGTTTAATTCAGCAAGTCGATCAACCGACTGTAATTTACGACCTTCCAGTTAACAAATTTGTGGCGGGTTTTATTGGTACGCCTGCCATGAATTTTTTAACCGGATCAATCCACCAGGAAAACGACAGCTGGCAATTTAAAACCACTGATTCCATCGCTATTCAATTGCATATGCCTGGACGCAGTCAGTTAGCGCAGGCAAAAAATAAGATTGTGGTCTTAGGCATTCGCCCTGAACAGTTCAGTATTACACAATTTTCATCACCACCCCCTTCAGCATCAGTCATTTCAATGCGCGTTGAAGTCGTCGAAATGATGGGTGATCATCAATATGTTTATCTAACAGTCGGCAGTGACAAAACATTAATTACCATGAAATGTGATTCTCACCATCGTGTTAGCGTTGGTGATGTATTGTCGACTAGCGTCGATACGAGCCGCGCCCATGTTTTTGATGGCACCGATGAATTTGCGACCAATTGCACGTTAGTTAAAGAAACAAGCCAAGATCAATAAGTTAAGACAAGCTTAATTGCTAAATTTTTGGTATATTGTGATACCCAATTGGCTTGCGATTAGCCGGAGCGCTACGTCCGCTCGATTTTAATTGTTCTAATACTTGTTTAAGTTCCATGCGTTTCTGTTCTTGCTCGAAATAAAGATTCGTGGTTTCACCTGGGTCATTAAACAAATTATAGAGCTGCCCAGGAGCTTCAGGCACCTTTTCTGGTAAAGCATATTTAGCCAATGCGCCTTTGTCATAATTGTTTCCACCGGAACCCTTGTGATCTAAATATTTCCACTCACCTTGACGTATTTGAAATTCGCCACGAAAACTTTGCGTTAATAAATATGGGCGAATTGATTCTTTTTCATTTTGTTTACCAATCATAACAGGCAGCATATCAAAACTGTCAGTCGCCACTTCATCGGGCACCGTAAAATCAACAATAGATGCCACCGTGGCAAAAATATCCGTGGTGTTGGTCAATTGTTTTGTCACTTGCTGAGCCGGAATGCGTCCAGGCCAGCGGGCAATAAATGGCACGCGATGACCACCTTCCCAGGCGTCGCGTTTCATTCCCCGGCGGCCAGCTGACGGATCGTGATTATGATCTTGTCGCATCCAATCCACATGCACCGTTTCCGCACCATTATCTGCATTAAACATAATTATTGTGTGTTCGTCTATGCCAAGTTCTTTCACTAAATCTATCACCTGGCCTACAATTACATCCAGTTCATACACAAAGTCACCGCGTGGTCCTGCCGTTGTTTTTCCGTTAAATTCTGGCGCTGGCAAAACTGGGGCATGAGCTATTTGCGTAGACAATACCGCAAAAAATGGCACCTCTTTCTGTTTCTCACGATGACTGACAATAAAATTACGGAATTTATCATAAAATAATAAATCGGCTTTTACAAATTCATAACCAGGTGCCATCCAGCCTTCATCATTATCCCAGCGCCATTTTCCACCTGGATTGGGAAGATTATTGGGATCATGGCGCATATTAGCTGGAACAGGCACCATGCCATTTTCAATATACACATACAAGGGATCGGTATTCGGACAGTTCGGCGTTATAAATGATTCGTCAAATCCACGGGCATTTGGGCCGTCAATTAATGGAGTCGATTTTTCATAATCAATTAATAACGAATTTTCAAAGCCGCCTTTCAGTGGCTTGCCGTCCTTATCTAACCACGTTAATCCAACGTGCCATTTTCCGAATACTCCCGTTCTATAGCCTTTTTTCTTAAGCATATCAGCAATGGTCATAGTCCCTGGTTTTAAATAACTGGGCCCACCTGGCCCCTCAAATGCACCGCCTCCGCGCCCAGTAGAGCGATAAATTTGTTGCCCAGAAAATAGCCCGTAGCGAGAAGGTGAACAAATCGTTGAAGGACTGTGTGCATCAATAAAACGAATACCTTCAGCAGCCATAGCATCTAGCCGCGGTGTTTTATAAGCACATTGTGAATTATAACACGATAAATCACCAATTCCTAAATCATCTGCGTAAACAATAATTATGTTCGGTAACTGTGATTCGCCCGCATGTAACTGGATCAGTGATAACACCGATATTATAGCGGCAATTACCGCACGACATATGTTATTATAACAGCTGTGAAGAATGGCTTGCATAACATTACTCAATATGAATGTGAGGATTGATACGATGAACTGAGCGCACGACCACGTATAGCATTTAGGTTAATTGATCAAGCGCTAATACCATATTTTAAATGCAGACTATCTCTACATTGTTAACTTTATGCGTGTATTATTTGACTCCGCCGACGCGGCGCAATTTATAATACAACTCGCGCAACCCATCTCCCAACATTTTACCTGCTAATTTATAGTAATGTGGCGTAATCTCACTTTTTGCTTTCGGCCTTACAGAACGCAAATCAATAATTGGTATCCCGAATTGTTGCTTGCCTATCATTTCTATCAACGATTCCCACAGCTTTTCTACCGAATCGTACTTATCGTCATTGTGAAAATTAGGGCCGATAACGACAACGGGGACTACCCCAAGACTAATAATTTGTTCCAGTCGTTTTTTCCAAAATTCAACTAACAATTTATCGACATCTGCATTCATCGTGATTTCATCACCACTAGTCAGCATTACAACAAGCTGGTGTTTTGCTACATCAATCGGTGGCTTCGGGCGCCGACCTTCACCTTTGGTAATATTGTCAAACCAACCATTTTCAAATTTGATCTCGCTAAATAAATCCTCATCTGATGCAGTGTTTTCTGCCAGCAAATCTTTTTTGTGTTCTGTACGCCAATTTTGATCAAATCGTGCTGAACATAAAATTCTCAATTTGCTCAAATCTAAACTTTTCTGCCATGGTCGCTTGCGAAATTTAGCTACCATATTAAGCAACTTGGGCAAATTCTTTTCCCATTTTTCATCTTTTAATAATGATGGGCCACGTAATTTCAGGTCACTCTTGGTCGGTTCTTTATAAGCAGTCGTTGCTAAACGCACCATCAAGAAACCACCGTCTTTAGGCATAAATGTTTTACTCGGATCCTCCTCTAAGGTTAATTGATGTAATTTAGTCAAGTCTAAATCAATATCCTTAGCCAGATAACGCACGGTCGTCCAATCATTTTCTTCAAATACTATAGGCGACAAAGTTGCCGTTTTTCCCGCAGCGTCACTGAGAGTTACAATAAGCTGTTTGCGGTCATGGCGCATAGGATGTAACATAAATACTAAACCTCCATCCGTCACGTCATGGCCAGTTAAATCTATTGCCAAAAAATGGCGATTTTTTGGTGGTTCTTTTTCAGAGCGATAAAACGCATCCACCCCACTAGGCCATAGATCTGGAATGTATTCAGTGCCATCTTGTGGTAATGGTTTGCCGATATCTTTGTTTGTGGTCGGAACAAAAGTCCCCTTCCACAATTGCGTAACAGCAGGATCAACTGCAGCTTTATTAAATTCTAAACGCACCGATGTTTTTGGCGTTGGTGTTTTTTCTATGCGAACTACTTCCTTTCTATTCCCATCCAATAATATTACGACGAAATTAGTGAGTCGGTCACCACAACAATCGGTACGATTCCAGATCGTTACCGCATCGATTGGTAACATTTTTCCCAAATCTACCTCCCACCATTGAACAGATTTTCCGCCATTGGTATGCGTGGTGCTACCAGCGTGAAAATTTCCGTCAGTATTGCCATCTATTGCCCGGCTTGGATCGCCATCATTGCTCGTACTGTTCTGTTTAGCTTTTCCTTTAGTCGCAACATTCACACCACCACTAAACACTTCGACTTCAGCTAGAGATAAATATTCATTAGGCGGTCTTTCTATACGGACATAGCGACCAACAATTTGTGGATTACTCGTTGCTTTATCAACTGCTTTATCGGTCCCAGGCTGTTGCGTATTAGCCGTGACATTGGCCTGTGTTGATGTCGCCGCTTCATTTGTTGGTATTATTTTTATTTCAGCCAGATTAAGCGGCTTCCAACTTTCTTTATCAATTGGACGTGCCCGCACTTTCAAAGTGCCTGGCTGTGCAATGGTAACGGTGCCAAGCACCACCGTTTGAAAACCAAACCAATCGCCAGTTGCTGGTGTTGGTCCACTCACGACTTGTTCGGCCACCTCTACAGCTAATACGCTTGTATTGGTTGCAGAAGCAATTGAGACCTCAATACGATAATTTCCTGCTGCAGGAATTGCTGCGGTCCAATTCGCGCCGTCGATCGGTCGGTTCCACTTAGCAATAGTGCGAATATTATTGCCCGTTTCTATACGCAGATACGTACCATTCAGATCTGCGTCGACCGCATTTAACCATATAGTTCCTGGAATGTCTTGAGCCTTAGGCGCAATTGGTAAGGTGCTATTGTTAGTGTCAACTTTTATCGGTACAGTCACTTTAGTATTAGCTGCATCGGAATTTACAGATGCAACTTGACGACTGAGATATAATCGTTTTCGTAAATCGATTTCACGTAATTGTAAATCACGAAACACAATATCTTCTGGTAATATGAGCACGTCTGCAATTTTTTTTACGTCATCTAAACGCTTCTCTTCCAGAGCTCGGTCCGCTTCATCTAACTGCTTATCTTTTTTCTGAATTAATTCCTGTACAATAGCTTGATGTATTTCTTTGGGACACGCTGGGTCTACTTTCGTTTGCGTATAAGCTTCCAAAGCATCAACCGGATAATCATAGCGCGTTTTTGCAGCGATTTGAGGCGATGTCACCGATGGCTGATTAGCGGACGTTAAAGTCGGAACAGTATTGTTCTTATTGGTCTCTTGCGCCACTTGCTCAGGCATCTGTACGTTATTTCGTTTTGGTGACGAAACCGTAAGTAAAATGGAAATGCCGCCTATAACAACAATTGCTGCTCCGGCTGCAATAAATACGGGTGTGCGACTTGCTGGCTTGTCATATTTTCGTATGTGCGCATCAACATCTTTTTCATCCACCATCATTTTGCGCCCTACATGTGATGTCGGTAACAATGGCGCATCGTAATAGCCGTCGTTTTCTAATTTTCGACGATGGTCAGAGATATTTGCAGAGTTGGTGAATGAATACAGCTTTAAATTCGTATGACCTTTGTGTTCAACTCGATAAGTCGTAACTGCCATACCGCGCACAGCGCGCATGCGGTTAATATGAATTTGCGCATCACCCGGTAGGGAATCAACGCACAACGAGCACACCAAATTACCGTCGATACGTACAG
>JAHEDF010000294.1 GCA_024641365.1 Planctomycetota bacterium
AGCAGGCCAAACGCGAGGAGCGCAAGCGTCGCCGACAAGAGCGATTGAATAAAGAAAAACGTACGCGCACATAGCTACCAGCGCAGAATTTTTTATGCAGAAAGTAGGCTAATACGCTTTGTATGCGTCATGTAGCAGATGGCGAACTGGACACGAACGCACCAGCGCGCACACTGTTCACCCAGCCCCTCGCATCGCGAGGAACTAATCCTAGTCCCCTCACCTGATCCATATTACCGTGATCGCTTTTATCTCTGACATTCATGCAAACCTCGCAGCACTAGAAGCGGTGCTGGCAGACATTGATTCGGTCGGATCGGTGGAACGCATTTATTGTTTAGGTGATGTTATCGGTTATGGCCCGCAACCACGCGAGTGCCTCGATATAGTCGCCTTACGCTGCAAATTAATTCTCATGGGTAATCATGAGCACGCTCTGTTGTATGGCGCGTATGGTTTCCATGCGGCAGCGAAACGGGCGATCGATTGGACGCGCGACACGCTGCAAAAAATTCAGCCAGCTGCTCAACGCAAAGCGATCATGGAATTATTACAGAATCTACCGATTCGCCATGAATTTGATGATGTGTTGTTAGTCCACGGAAGCCCCCGCGATCCCGTTATGGAATATGTGTTGGAGAGTGATTTATGGGAAGGGTCGGACAGTGATAAAATGGATAGTATATTTGATGGTTTTCAGCGTCTGTGTTTTGTCGGTCATACCCATCGGCCAGGTGTATTTACTGAAGATCGCTGCTTTTTGGCAGCCGCTGAATTGCCAAATGGTTTTGATGTGTCGGATGGAAAATATTTAATTAATGTTGGCTCGGTTGGTCAGCCACGAGATCGCAATCCCCTCGCCTGTTATACCTTGTTTAGTGGTGATGCCGTCTATTTTCGACGTGTAGACTATGACGTAGAAGCGACTGCCGATAAGGTTCGTCGCATTGATGCGTTGGACCGTCGCTTCGCAGATCGATTATACCGTGGTGAATAACATGATTGTGGATGAGATGCTACAAAAGTACGCATTGTTCTGCGGTCAACTTCGCCACATCTTGCAAGTAGCACCAAACGGACCTTTTGATTCTGCGTTGGGCGTTGCTACAAGCAGCACGCCCAGGTTGGCGCAATATCGCGTTGCCGTATCATCAGTCACAGGCGTGGTCGTGAAAGGACAGTGTTCAGATGCCAATGGTTGAGACCAAGGTGACGTTAAGCAATAAAATGGGGCTGCACGCACGTCCATCAACACAAATTGCAACCACTGCCAGCCGCTACAGTGCCGATATTCACATTGCAAAAGATGATATGGTGGTCGACGCAAAAAGCGTCCTTGAGTTATTAATGTTGGCCGCTGAGTGTGGATCAGAACTGTTGATTACAGCTGATGGCGACGATGCCAAAGATGCAGCTCAAGCCATTAAAGAATTGGTAAATGGGCGATTCGGCGAGTTGGACGTCGATGCCTGAAACCCGTTCGATCGCGCCACCTATCGCGCCACCTATTGCCATGCAGGTCGCGACCGTTTGCGGAATCGGCTACTTAAAACCGGGACCGGGAACCTGGGCTAGTATAGCGGCAGGAATCGTAGCGTTGATTGTAATACCTTATATCCCAACAAATTATGTAACGAGTGGGTTACTCGGATTGGTTGCTGTGGCAACGTGTGCCTCGCTGTGGTTGGTACCCAAAACGATCGCGCATTTTGGCCGGAGCGATCCGTCGCAAGTTGTTGTAGATGAAGTAGTTGGAGTGTGGCTTGGGGTAGCGCTTATACCGTCGCATATTTTGCAGACCGACACAGTTATCAGCGTGCTGCTGGTAGTTGTGCTGTTTCGCGTGTTTGACATCGCCAAACCCTGGCCGGTCAATTGGTTCGAGCGTTTGCCTGGAGCGCACGGCATTATGGCAGACGACATGGTGGCCGGGTTAGCAGCTGGGTTGATGGCTGCTGCCTTGTTACATTGAGGTTTGTGCTTCATGATTATGGACCTTCAAAGGCTTAGCTGATGGCAACTCGCCGCTACGATCGCTCGAAAACACAAACGCGACCTGGTGCTCGTACGCGAGGTGCAACCGCAGCCTCTGGGAATGCGCGACAACCGATGTCTGGATCAGGTCCAAAGGTGCCTGTCCCTGGATCGGGAGTTCATAGTGCTACGGGTTCGGCTGTGCAGCCAGCTGAACGCCGCACCACGGCGCATCGTAGTGATGCCGGTGGAAAAGGAACTGCACGCTCGAAATCGTATGGTAAACAAGGGCTTGGATTACGTGCTAAATTTATGGTGGTATTATCTGGTGTGACCGCAGCCGCATTGGTGATGCTGGGCATTAGTATGGCTGCAACCACCAATAGTTTTTTATTCGGGCAAAAACAACACAGTGGTATTGAAGTCGCACGCATGGCTGCGCAAATTGGCACGGCCGTTAATGAGCGAATAAAAGAGTATAGGAAATTTAAGACCGATCCGCGTTGGAGTGGTGTTGATATTCCTATTCCAACCCGTGATGTAATTGAAAAAGAAATAGAGAAATATTTAAATTCGGCACGCGATTGGAATAACAATGGTCAATTTGCATACACCGACATATTAGCAATTCGTTTTGACTGTCCGGCGATTCCAGAAATTAGTCAGGTTGGCATAGGCGAATTGGAAGAATCGACCAGTAAAGGCACCATTTATAAAGAAGTGTATGTTCCCAAAGTGGGGAGTTCAGTTTCATTGCCCAGTACCATTTCGGTTATGCAAGGCGTTAAAACAGGCTCCGGTGGAGACATTCCGATTTACCGTTTTAAAATCGCCCTCGACCCGAGTTTTGGTTCCGCCTCGCACGGCAATGGTCCAGCAAATGTACGCGTCGACATTGCAGCCGACAGTGTTATTCGCGTGCGAAATAATTTATTTATTACCATTGGAATTGCAGTGCTTATTGCGATTGGCGTGGTGGTGGCAGTGGCTAATTGGTTAGCTGGAAACATTACCAAGCCCCTCGACATTTTGATCACCGACATGAAAATTGTTGCGCGTGGCCGTTTGGATCATGAAACTAAAGCGCGCTCCAATGATGAAATTGGCATGCTGGCAAATGAATTTAATCGCATGACGCAAAATCTGAAAATTGCGCAGTCGGCATTGGTGGAACAAGAAAAAGCCGAATACGAATTGTCGATCGCGCGTGAAGTGCAGCGGCAATTATTACCTGCTGAGTCGCCGACTATAATGGGTTACGATGTAGCCGCATTCTACCAAGGTGCGAAAGCTGTTTCCGGCGATTACTTTGACTTTATTCCGCTGGGTAATGGTGTGTGGGGTTTCATTATCGCTGACGTATCCGGTAAAGGTATTCCTGGATCAATGGTGATGGCGGTAACGCGTACGATTGTTCGTTTGGTTGCTAATAAATACCAAAAACGTGCGGCCGATACCTTGAAGGAAACCAATCGATTAATTGCCAAGCAAATTAAACGTGGGATGTTTGTTACCGCATTTTATGCCATATTGGATGAAAATACCAGCACCGTCACCTATGCGTCTGCTGGACATAACCCAATGGTCATTGTACGTGGCGCAACAGGAGCTTACGAATTGGCTTCGGCTAAAGGCATAGCTTTAGGCTTTAATGAGGGTCCTATTTTTGATAAGACGATACAAGAAGCGACCACCGTACTTGCTCCTGGTGATACCATGATTCTCTACACGGATGGATTCCCAGAGGCGATGAATGCTGCAAATGAAGAATATGGAGAAGAGAAATTCTATCAGGCTTGTGCTGATGGAGGAAGACTCGATGTTCGCAGTAACATCGCTAACTTAGTTAAAGAAATTGCCAATCATCGTGGTGAAGCTGAGCAGTCTGACGACCTCACTATTATCGCAATTCGTAATGTGGCCGGCGCATGAAGTTCCATCAACACCTGACAATTAGCAACGATCACGCCTTTTTAGCGCAAGTCCGCGACTTAGTAAGTAAGGGTGTGGCTATCGGTGAGTTCCCAGCCCACTATCTTAATCGTTTGCAAATAGCAGTCGACGAAGCAGTGACCAATATTATTGAGCATGGCTATGCTGGGCAGCCACGTGGAAGCGCCACCATCGATATTACAGTTGATGTTAATGAAGAAGAATTCCGTATCGTCATCATTGATAATGGCATGACTTTTGATCCGAACCAAATGACCGATATTGATATTCAAAGCCATGTTGCAGCAGGTAAGGCTGGTGGTTTGGGTGTATTCCTGATGCGAAAAATTATGGACCAAGTGGATTACCAATATCAAAATGGAAAAAAGAATCAGCTCGTGTTGGTAAAACTACGTGGTAACGGCTAAATAAACGCAGCTTTCTCTATCAGCTCAGGCCAATTTTTCCTGTTTTTCCTGCTGGCTCAGTGTAGCTAGTTAATGCGTTTCTGCTTCTGTATTGGTGCAGAAAGTCAGGCACTTGCATCCCGATAGCTTTCACAAACCTGCAACACACAAGGGCAAGCTATGACACAATTGGCAGCGCGTGTATCTCGTATCGATTCGAGCGGAATTCGAAAAGTCTTCGATTTAGCGAAGTCGTTAAAAAATCCTATTAATTTATCCATTGGTCAACCCGATTTTGACGTTGCTGATGTTGTAAAAGATGCCGCGATTGAGGCCATCCGCTCGGGAAAAAACTCATACACGCAAACGCAAGGCATTCCAGAATTACGTGACATAATAAGAGCAGAAGAAAAGTCTTATACAGGCCGCGATTACACGCATGAACAAATTTTAATTACATCAGGGGTCAGTGGCGGATTATTTTTATCTCTATTAGCGCTCGTCGACGATGGTGATGAAGTTATAATCCCTGATCCGTACTTTGTTATGTACAAACATTTAGTGGGATTATTTGGTGGCAAGCAAGTCTATTTAGATACCTATGATAGCGATTTCGGCATAGATGCACAGCAATTAGAAAAACTGATTACACCAAAAACAAAAGTATTATTGCTCAATAGCCCAGCAAATCCAACGGGGAAGATTCTGCCAAAAAGTGAATTACAAGCGATAGCGGCCGTCTGCGCTAAACATAATATAACGGTTATAAGTGATGAAATTTATCGTGCATTTAGTTATGTTCCGATGACGTCTATTGCAGAACTCTATCCCAATACCGTTGTGCTTGTTGGTCACAGCAAATCATTTGGTATGACTGGTTGGCGCTTGGGATACGCTGTTGGACCAACGAATATTATTCAAGCGATGACAAAAGTGCAGCAGTACAGTTTTGTCTGTGCGCCATCGGTTACGCAATATGCAGCATTGGCTTGCCCGACTGTCGATAACTCGGCAAATATTGCTGCGTACCGGCGCAAACGAGAAATAATGGTCGATATCTTAAAGGATAAATTTGAATTAGCCCCGCCCGATGGTGCTTTTTACTTATGGGCTAAGGCACCTAATGGCCTAACGGGCGACAAATTTGTAGAATTAGCTATCCAAAATAATTGTTTAATTATTCCGGGCAGCGTTTTTAGCGAGAAAA
>JAHEDF010000295.1 GCA_024641365.1 Planctomycetota bacterium
ATAGTGCCACAATGGTGAACATTGTCGTACCGATATCTGCGGCTGATGCCCAGGGCGTCATTACTTTATCACAACATGCCCATGCGGCCGGAGCAGATCTCGTAGAAGTCCGTATCGATAGTTGCGTAGCGGCTGGAGCGCAGGCTTCAGACATCATTGATGCGATTAAAGAATTTCAGATTCCAACGATCTTAACAATTCGTCACCCAAGTGAAAATGGCGCTTGTGAAATCAGCGATGTTGATCGTGTGCAATTTTATCACCAGGCGATGGATAATGGTGTGGCGTGGATCGATGTGGAATTAGCGCAATTAGCGGCACTACAACAAGCTGGATTTAAACGCCGTGGCACGACGAAATTAATACTTAGTTATCACGATTTTGAAGGTATGGGTGAAGATGTCGCCCAAAAAATTAAAACCATGCGCGAAGCTGGTGCTGATTTACCAAAAATAGCAGTTCGTGCTTCAGATGCACATGACCTCAACGACATTAAAGAATTATATGAGCAAAGTACGGGACCATTAGTGGCAATTGCTATGGGTGAGCATGGTTTGCCATCTCGTTTATTAGCAGGGGTTTGGGGAGCCGCTTTAACCTTTGCGCGATTAGAAAACGACATCGGTTCAGCGCCAGGGCAACCAACCATAAGCGAGTTATTAAAATTATTTCGCATTAAAGAGCAAAATGACCAAACAGATATTTATGGTGTAATTGGGTCACCGGTTAGCCACTCGTTAAGTCCCCTAATTCATAATACAGCTTTCATTCATCACGGTCTTAATGCGGTGTATGTTCCTTTCCGAGTTGAAAACACCGCCTCGTTTTGGCGCGCATGTGGGTCGTGGATCAAAGGCTTATCAATTACCATACCGCACAAGCAGTCGATGATTCAACAGGTTTATACGATTGAAGATCTCGCTCAACGCATTGGCGCTATAAATACGCTTTACTTAGATCGCGATATGAAACCTGTTGGGGCAAATACTGATGCTTATGCAGTGATTTATTGCCTAGAAGAGCAAATTGGTGAATTACGAGGACGAAATATTTTAGTATTAGGAGCAGGTGGCGTTGCTCGTGCCATTTGTGTGGCAGTTAATGATCGTGGCGCCAACGTTACTATTGCTAACCGCACGGTAGAGAAAGCACGAGAATTAGCAGAAGAAGTTGGCGTTCGCTATACGACCATAGAAGAAGCGTATAATATTCCCTTTGATGTGCTGCTTAATGGCACTGCTGCCGGTATGGGCAAGCCTGATGAATCACCGTGGCCAGAGGATAAGCACCGAGAAACAGCCGTCGTTTTCGATACTGTTTATCATCCTTTAGAAACAAAATTATTACGCGACGCTCAACGAGCTGGTTCACGAACTGTTGGTGGATTAGAAATGTTAGTGCGCCAAGCGTTAGGGCAGTATCAACGTTGGACTAATAAAGATGCACCGCACCATATTATGTATCGCGCGTGCTTGGATCGACTGGGTGCAACCCAAGCATAATGTAATAAAAAGGGGCCATTAAAATGGCCCCTTTTTATTAATTATTTCTTTTTTGCTTCGTAATAATTACCGATCAGACTTAAACGGAACAGCAGGGAGGCCTGCTTTGTTGGTTAAATTGCAGGCAGGATTATCAGCCCATGCATAACGCACTTTGGTCGGTTTCGCTACGGCAGGAGCTGTTACCACGACTGTTTCACCAACTATCGTAGCATCGCCCCAGACAAAATTACCGTCATCGCCGGCTACCGCAAAACCAGTTAATGTATCCCCAGAAGAAATCGTTAAGCCGTCTCCAATGTGATCGAATGACAAAATGGCTTTATTACCTTCAGTAACGAACGATTTAAAAACTGGACCGGAATAAACGATGTCTTTTTTATAATCTTTTGCCAAAGCGTTAAGTGCTAAACGCAAACCTACATCTTGTTTGTTTTTTGGATGAATATCTTTTTCTTCACCAATATCGATAATGGTTGCTAGCCCAGTATTTTTCACAGTAGTGGTCGTTAAAAATTGTGCATCACGTAATTTTGCCCAATCGGTATCAGTTGGCCCTGCTGCGCGGTCCTTAAAATTAGCGAGCTGCACGATATAAAATGAAAAATCACCTTGACCGAAATGTTGACGCCAATCGCCAATCATGAGCGATAATAATTCGTGATATTCGGCATGGCGACCGGCATTTGATTCGCCTTGGTACCAAATGGCACCACGAATTGTGTAAGGAACTAATGGCGCAATCATGCCATTAAATAATGATGACGGTTTGTGCGGTGAAGAATCACCGGCTGGTTCTCGTGGTTTACGTGGGATTGGTTTACCGGCAGCTTTTGCCGCTTCGGAATTGGTTTTCCATTTAGCGAGAGCAGCTTCATATTTTACCATTTCATCAGGAAAGCCCTCCATGCGTTTAGCCCAGTCACCGATAACATGATTTAATTTTTCATTGCCAGTCAGCGCTCCATTGCTGGTCCATGCTTCAGCAGGAGTACCGCCCCATGAAGTGTGCAATAAGCCAATAGGGACATCTAATTCTTGTAATAATTTACGTCCGAAAAAATAACCGACTGCTGTAAAACCACCAACCGTTTCAGGCGTGCATACTTGCCAGCTACCGCCACATGTACTAAGCGGGCTATTGGATGTTTTTTTTGTGACGCCAAAGTGGCGTAATTTAGGGTAATTTGCCGCTGCTTTTTCCGCCTCAAAATTTTGAGCTCCAGCCACTTTCCATTCCATATTTGACTGTCCAGAACATATCCACACTTCGCCAACTAATAAATCAGTGAGCGTAATAGTATTACTGCCGTTAATGCTCATAGTATACGGACCACCAGCGGCGCGGGGCGCTAATTTTGCTAACCATTTTCCATCTGCACCGGTGGTTATGGCGGTTTCACTGCCATCAAATGTAATAGTAATTTTCTCACCAGCATCGGCGGTGCCCCAAACAGCAATGGGTAAATCGCGTTGCAAAACGGCATGATCTCCAAAAGGGGACGCTAAAGAAACGGCAGCAAATAACCCGGAGGTACTGCATACAAACAATGCTGTTAGTGACAAAAGTCGGATGAATAACATAGCGCATGTCCTAATAGTTTGTGATTGGAGAAAGGAATGAAGGTAGAGACAGAACAATGGCCTTACTGCCGCTTATTACCTCTGTTCATAGGTAAAGCGCGGTTCGTCATAGAGCATGTTTATTGTGCATGAAGAAATGTTCGCATGCGTATTGTACCAGCAAATTTTTGTTCGTATGGCGTGGCATGTGTGAGTTGGGACTTATGGCCAAACGAAATCCGACACCCAGTATTACAAAAAAAGAGCCGATCGTACTACGACCGGCTCTTTAAGGTGAGCAAAATAATTATTTATTTTGCAGCGGCTTTAGCAGGGCTCAAACCTAAGATGCGTTTGAGCTGTTCTTTGTCGACTTCACCACCAGCAAAATCGTCAAATGCTTTTGCGGCTTGTTTGATCAAATGCTTGGTGATGAACGGAGCGCCTTCAGCAGCGCCTTGTTCAGGATCTTTTAAGCAGCATTCCCATTCCAACACCGCCCAGCCTTTATAGCCGTATTGGGTTAATTGACTGAAGATGCGGCTAAAGTCGACTTGACCATCGCCTAGTGAACGGAAGCGACCAGCGCGTTCTTTCCAACCTTGGTAGCCGCCGTAAGCGCCAACACGCCCATCTGGACGGAATTCAGCGTCTTTGACGTGGAAACATTTAATGCGTTCATGGTAATGATCGATGTACGCACTGTAATCCATGCCTTGTAAAACTAAGTGTGATGGATCGTAGAGAATATTAGCGCGTGGATGATTATTTAATGCTTCTAAGAACATTTCAAAAGTTGCGCCGTCGTGGACGTCCTCACCTGGGTGCACTTCCCAAGCGACATCAACGCCAACGGAATCAGCGTGATCTAAAATTGGTTTCCAACGACGTGCCAGTTCGGCAAATCCTTCTTCGACTAAGCCTGCTGGACGCTGTGGCCATGGATACATGGTGTGCCATAATAACGCACCCGTAAATGATGGCATGGCGGTAACGCCAAAATTTTGACAGGCAGTTAAACAATATTTAACTTGTTGAATGGCCCATTCGGTACGCGCTTTGGGATTACCGTGTACTTCTTTCGGAGCAAAGCCGTCGAATTGTTCATCGTAAGCTGGATGTACGGCAACCAGTTGACCTTGTAAGTGGGTTGATAATTCGGTCACAGCGACGCCATTCGCTTTAGCTATGCCAGCTAACTCATCGCAGTAGGTTTTTGATTCAGCAGCTTTTTTTACATCGATGACGCGGCCATCCCAGGAAGGAACTTGCACACCTTTGTAGCCAAGTGCGCCTGCCCATTTGGTAATGGTTGGCCATGAGTTAAAGGGAGCGGCGTCGCCCATGAATTGAGCGAGAAAGATTGCGGGGCCTTTCATAGGCGAGATCCTTTATGGTAAAATTAATTGTGGTTATAAAAAAGGGTACGGTGATTACAGCAATGATTTACCAGCGCCTGCTTTTAACGCTTTTGCCGGTTTTAATTTTTGACTACGTTCAACTTTCACCCATTTTTGGGTCTTGGCACTCTTGAGCGATGCATCGAGTACCTCTTGGTTAGCAAGGCCATCGGCAAAATTCGGACGGAATTCAGCACCGCTAGCTAATGCTTTTACGAAATCTGCTAACATATTAATGAAGCAGTGTTCGTAACCTAAGATGTGACCATCAGGCCAGTAATTTCCGGAGTACGGATGCGCAGAGCCATCCATACACATAACGTTACGGAAACCTTTATGGCGTGGTTCATCTTCAACTGTGTACACTTGTAATTCATTCATACGTTCAAAATTCCACACAATTGAACCTTTGGTGCCATTAATTTCTATGCAGTTATAATTTTTACGACCAGCGGCAGCGCGGGTTGCTTCAAAGCTTGCCAATGCTCCGTTCGACATTTTCGCAATAAATAATAATGCATCATCAACGTCGACCTCAATTTTTCCTTTGCCATCAGCATTGTTGCGTTTCTTGATAAAGGTTTGCTCAACGCTACTTACTTCATCAAACTCAAGGCCAGTCATAAAGCGAGCTAAATCAATTAAATGCGCATTTAAGTCGCCATGGGCACCAGAACCACAGGTTTTCGCCATCATACGCCACGTTGCTGGGCAACTTTCATCTAAAAGCCAGTCCTGTAAGTAGACAGCGCGGACATGACGAATGTCACCAAGTTTGCCATCGTGAATTAAACTAGCAGCAGTTGAAGCAGCAGGTGCGCGGCGATAATTATGCCATAAACCAACACGACATGGTTTACCATTGGCAGTTTTTGCTTTTTCAGCGGCGGCAACCATCGACTTCGCTTCCTTGACATTTAAAGCTAATGGTTTTTCGCATAAAACATGTTTGCCAGCTTTTAATGCGGCAATGGAATGCGGGGCATGACTGTCATTTGGTGTTGAAACGTCGACGACATGGATGTCATCACGCTT